>JASJGV010000261.1:0-4160 GCA_033791325.1 Desulfobacterales bacterium
AATAACATTGTGCCCATGGTTCAACCGGATCTTATTCACTGCAATGACTGGATGACCGGTTTGATCCCTGCTATGGCAAAGCAATTGGGCATCCCCTGTCTTTTTACGTTTCACAATATCCACACAGGTAAAACAACCCTGGCGGATATTGAAGATAGAGGTATTGACGCTGCATTTTTTTGGAAAAATCTTTTCTATGACTATTTTCCTTCCTCATATGAAAACAGCAGGCAGGCAGCCCCTGTTGATTTTCTTACTAGCGGTGTTTTTGCAGCACATTTTGCGAGCACCATAAGTCCAACGTTCTTAATGGAAATGATGGATGGCCGGCACGACTTTGTAAACGAGGCTTTCCAGCAAGAGATATCAAATAAAATAAAGACCGGTTGCGCTGTCGGGATTCCAAACGCTCCGGACCCTTCGTATGCCCCTTCCATCGATGACGCCCTATCCTGTAAATATTCCGCTGCCGATCATCTATTGGGAAAAAGAGCCAATAAGCTGGCTCTTCAGGAAATCCTGAATTTGAATCAGGACATAGAGGCACCTGTTTTCTTTTGGCCTTCACAGCTTGATCCTATTCAAAAGGGTTGTCAATTATTAGCGGAAGTTCTTTACAAAATAATTCATAATTACCAGGAACAGAATTTACAGATTGTTTTCATTGCCGATGGCAGGTTTCATCACCTTTTTAAAGACATTGTCGAATTTCACAATTTGTCGGGCCGTGTGGCCGTATGTAATTTTAACGAGCGTTTGGCTCGCCTAGCTTATGGCGCATCGGATTTTGTTCTAATACCTTCGAGATTTGAACCATGCGGTCTTGCACAAATGATCGGTTTACTCTATGGGGCGCTTCCGGTGGCGCACGATGTCGGTGGCATACACGATACCGTCAGCCACCTGGATACGGATGGAAATACCGGAAACGGCTTTCTGTTCAAGACATTTGACTCAAACGGATTGTATTGGGCCATGGATCAGGCCATGCAGTTCTACATGCTACCGGTTCAAGAAAGGGAGCGACAAATCAGCCGCATAATGATGCAAAGCGCTTTAAATTTCAGTTATAACGTCTCGACACAACGCTACGTAGCTCTTTATGAAAAAATGCTGAAACGGCCGCTCATTGCTCAAAAAGTACATACGCGGGATAAAAAAACCAAGAAACACAAAATTAAAATACACCCTGAACAAAATCTTATGGATCCGATTCCCACGATGCCTTTTCCTGATATTTTTGAACATTCTGATTCTGAAATGTATCAGAAGAAAGGAGGTCTTTATGGAACGGCCGATCATCAATTATGAAACCCTGATTCGCATCACCAAGGCTATCTCCACGATCCGGGATCCGGAGGAGATTGTCCTGATTACCGTAGAGGGTGTCACACATTCATTAAGCGTAAAAGGTTGCGCTTTGTTTTTGTTCAGCGCCGGGACCGAAGAACTCGAGCTCGCCGGCAGCTATGGACTGAGCGATGAGTATCTGAACAAAGGACCCATAAGCGCCCTTCAATCGATTGCCTCATCCCTAACAGACGGCCAACCGGTAGGTATTTTCGACGTCTCAGATGACCCACGAATTCAGTACCCTGAAGCTGCGATTAAGGAAGGCATCTCCTCGATTCTCTCGGCCCCGATCATCATCGGAGAAACACTGATAGGGTGTATGAGAGTCTACACCGCATCCCCTTGGGAGTTCAGTTTGAATGACGTAAATTTTATCCAAGCCGTTGCCCAGATGGTCGGCATGTCTATAGAACTGTGCCGGATTAACAAGGGCCTCAAGGACAGTATCGACATTTTGAAAACAATGCGTGACCCGAAAACATTGAAGGATAAGAGACGAACTCCGTACGAAGGCGTCCCCAAGAGTGTTCCTAAGTGAATTAGGATATAATCCGGTAAGTAAATTAAAAAAGGAGGTATCATGTATCAATCTATCTTAGTGCCTATAGATGGTTCTAAGCTCGCGGAAGCCATCCTGCCGGAAGTGGAAGAACTTGCCGCGCTTTTAGAAGCACGGCTGCATTTAATCATGGTCAGCCGCGTAAATGTGTTACCTGGCCTCGATCCAACCAATGCACAAGTCAGGGTTATTCACCTTGCACAGAATTATCTGGAAAAACTGCAAAAACAGTTGATAGTTAAAAATATTGATGTTGAACTGCATACACCTTACGGAGATCCGGCTGAAAAAATTCTGGAAGTCTGCCAGCGCGATGATATTGACCTGATCGCCATGTCAACCCACGGCCGTGGCGGTATCGGTCGCTGGCTTCTCGGAAGTATCGCTGATAAAGTCATGCGTCACAGTGAAAAACCGGTTCTGCTCCTGCGTGCAAGTAATACGAATATCGATCCTTCTGAAAAATAATAGTGGCAATAATAATTATCCCATCTCTGAGGAAAGACATTAGCACACATATGGTGGTGGCCAGGGGCCAGGCTGTAGAAAATATTATCCAAACGGCCGAGAAAGAGAATGTTGACCTTATTGCAATGACAAGTCATGGCCGCGGAGGACTCACGCGTGTTTTTTACGGTAGCAGACAATCAGAACCGGTATTATCAGATTTTCATCAATACCACGAAATTGAACAACATCCACCCCTTTGGCCAGGAAGTTCTACTACGCAGATTGTCAGGACTCAAGAATCATGGGTCAGGTGTGATTTTTATCGGAAAAAATCTTTGGCGGTCCTTGAACTGAAGGGATGATTCCCATGAAACATACCAATTCAAAACAGGTCATTCAGAAACTGTTAGCCGGTCTGGATATTCAAATTGATGGAAACCGACCATGGGATATACAAGTAAACAACCCGGAATTTTTTAACAGGGTTTTAGGGGGTGGTTCTCTTGCTCTGGGAGAAAGCTATATGGATGACTGGTGGCGTTGTGAGGCGCTCGACCAGCTTTTTGACAAAATCCTGAGCGCACGGCTTGACAAGCACGTAAAAAAAGAAAAACAACTTATATCGGGCATATTAAGAGCGAAAATAATCAATGCCCAAAGCAGGTCAAAAGCTTTTATCATTGGTAAGCGGCACTATGATATCGGCAACCGCCTTTTTTCCATTATGCTGGATAAAAGAATGAACTATTCTTGTGGGTATTGGGCAAAAGCGACCACATTGGATCAGGCCCAGAAAGCCAAGCTGGATTTAATTTGCCAAAAATTGTTGTTAAAACCAGGCATGACTGTTTTGGACATCGGGTGCGGCTGGGGCGGGTTTGCCAAATGGACGGCCGAAAAATACGATGTCAAGGTACACGGCATAACCGTGTCACAAGAGCAGGTGAAATTCGCCATTCAAGACTGTAAGGGTCTCGATGTTAAAATTGAGCTTAAAGATTATCGGGAGCTAAAGGAAAAATTCGACCGTATTGTTTCCATAGGCATGTTCGAACATGTGGGGTCAAAAAACTACAAGACCTTTATGAAAGTGGTCCGCCGCTGTTTGAAAGCAGACGGTCTGTTTCTGCTCCATACAATTGCGGGAAACACCGCCGCACATACGACGGATCCATGGATCGGCAAATATATTTTTCCGAATTCCATGCTGCCTTCTGCCAAACAGATTTCATCAGCCGCCGATAAAATACTGGTGCTTGAAGACTGGCACAGCTTTGGACAATATTATGACCGGACCTTGATGGCCTGGCACCAAAATTTCATAAAAAGCTGGGCTGAAATCAAAGATATGTATGACAAGAGATTTTATCGTATATGGATCTATTATCTTCTTTCATGCGCGGGCAGTTTCAGATCAAGACGGAATCAGTTGTGGCAGATTGTGTTTTCGAGAAACGGAATTAGAGACGGCTATCAATACAGTAGTTAACATCTTTACAAAGCAAGATCCGTATCAAATTGAAGAACCTCGCAGCAAGCTACAAGGAATGTTCTGGCATGCGGCAGCGTTTCGCATCGACCGTAAGGAATTTGTCTACTTCAGATTAGCTCGCTAACACATACCCAATAATCGAAAGGGGATACGATGAAAGCAAGGAACTGTTCGACAAGTCACTCTCGACACTTCGCGTGACTGCTGACGAAGCCATGCGCGGGCTTGGCGGCGGAGATTTCGGTGGTTAAACAATCGCAATCGTGCGGGAAAATCATGCAAATCAATCCGGCAGTGGTTTTCCCG
>JASJGV010000262.1:0-3109 GCA_033791325.1 Desulfobacterales bacterium
GGTCGTTTTCACCATTCCAAGATGGTTCCCCAACCAGATCACAACACCCGTCGCCAAAGAAACCAAAATGTCAAAAGAAATTCATACCGCGGACATCGCCCCTGATCAGGTTGTGCCCCTGGAGAGCAATGATTCGATGATCGTCCTGGCTTCCAAGGGCAATACAAGCCCGGAAACAAAAGCACCTGCCACCACAGACAAGACAATCCTTTCCGGGAACTTCGCTGAGTCTCCAGACAAAACCCTGCTACCGTCTTCTGCTGCAGCCCAGGAAGCGACAAGTCCCGGGATACACGAAGTCCCAGACGTATTAGGGCAACTTAAAATAGAACGACATGAAACCCTCGGGGGACTCATCCAGAGGATATACGGCGTCTTCAACATGAGCCTTCTACATTCAGTCCTCCAGATCAACCCACACATATTGGATCCGAACACCATCAACGTCGGTGAAATTATTCTTTTTCCGGCAATTGCATCCCATGCAAAACAGCAGCCATTGAAACGATGGTGGATTCAGATTGCGGAAGAAGACAGCCTGGAAGCCGTATTCAGATTTCTGCGACAAGATACCGCCATGGCTCTGTCCGCACGCCTGGTCCCTTATTGGAGTCGCTATACCGGTCTTCATTTTTCAGTATTTCTGGATCAGCCCTTTTATGATGAGGCTTCCGCTGCCAATACACTTAAACTTCTCCCGATTACAGATAATGCACAAGGTAAAATTGTTTCCGAATGGGATGCACTAACGGTTTTCTATGCAAACCCTTACCAGTACACCAACACGTAAATAAAGGGTTCAAGGATTCCAGGGGTTCAGGATTCGAATGATATGCTTAATATTTATAAAAATAGGCGAGACAAACTGTGAAAACTAAAAAGAAACTTGGAGAAATGCTCATCGAGGCCGGGTTATTGAGCGAGGAGCAGCTGAAACAGGCCATTATTGACCATAAACGAACAAACATGAAATTAGGACAATATCTTGTTCGTGAGGGAATCGTTAGTGGGACTCAGGCGGCCGATATTATATCACAACAGCTGAAAATCAAGAAGTATAACCCCGATGATCATCCCATCGACATCGAGCTCTCCAAGGTAATACCCTTGGAACTTGCCCAGAAATATCAGACCGCCCCATTGCGAAAAACCAAATTCCTCTTGACACTTGCAATGACCGATCCCATGGACATTACCGCACTCGATTCCATCGAAGTCTACACCAACACAGAAGTGGAGGCGGTTATCTGTACATACCAGGAACTCAACCATTTGATCGGCAGCCTGTATGGCACCTATTCCGGCATCGATGGTGTTCTCGAAGGTATGCAGGACATGCAGATCGAAAGGGACGATGATGAAGAGAGTTCACGGCCGGCCATCGAAGACATCGAGGTCAGCTCCTTGCAGGACATGGCGGAAGAGGCACCGGTTATCCGTCTTGTCAATTCTATTCTTTCCCAGGCAGTCAGGGAAGGAGCCAGCGATGTCCATATCAGCCCGGAAAAAGATTATGTCCAGGTGAGATTTCGCGTTGACGGTAAACTGCACGAACTCCCCGCCCCGCCCAAGACCATGATACTGCTCATTATTTCACGATTGAAGATTCTCTCCAACATGGACATATCCGTTTCAAGAATTCCCCAGGATGGACGTTTCACCATTAAAATGGACGAGAAAGAGATCAACATCCGCTCTTCCACCATTCCCACGATCTATGGGGAAAACATGGTATTGCGACTTCTTGACACCAGTGGCGGTGTTCACTCTCTGGAAGAACTGGGTATGTCCAGGGCCGACATCCGCAAACTCGAGCCAATGATCCACAAACCCTACGGCATGATTCTGAGCACCGGCCCCACAGGTAGCGGTAAGAGTACCACACTCTATTCAATCCTGAAAAGAATTAATCAGCCGGATATCAATATCATCACCATAGAAGACCCGGTTGAATACCGGCTTAGCAAGATCAGACAGATCCAGCTTAACAGGAAAGCCGGTATGACGTTTGCGAGCGGACTTCGCTCAATCATGAGGCAGGATCCTGATGTCATCATGGTTGGCGAGATTCGAGACCCCGAAACCGCTTCGATTGCCGTTCAGTCCGCACTTACCGGGCACCGGGTACTCAGCACGGTTCATACAAATGATGCGGCCGGTGCCATAACACGTTTTATTGACATGGGCATCGAACCTTTCCTCGTTTCATCGGTAATGCTCGTATCCATCGCCCAAAGGCTTGTCAGAAAGGCTTGCCCTGTCTGCAAGAAACCCTACACCCCTCCGGAGCCGGCATTGGCGTACTGGGGTCTCAACGATGCTGAGAATCCGAATTTCATGCAAGGCAACGGATGTTTCAATTGCATGGATAAAGGATACAAGGGAAGAACCGGTGTCTATGAAATCCTCATAATCGACGAGATGGTCCAGGATATGATTCTCAATAGAAAGTCATCCCAGGAAATCGCCCGGGCTGCCGTTCAGGAAGGAAAACTGAAAACACTCAAAGATGATGCCGCCAAGAAAATTCTTCAGGGTATTACAACCATCGAGGAAGCCGCATCGGCAGTGATCGTTTAGGCTGTTAGGCTTTAGACTGTAGGTATTTAGCCGCCTACGGTCCATTACTTGACCCAAAAGACAAAGTACCAAACACAAAACACTAAACACAAAACACTAAACACCAAACACAAAACACAAAACACTAAATACCAGACACAAAATACCAAACACAACAAACGGTTACTATTATGGCGACATTTTCTTATCAGGCCATCAACGAGTCCGGATCCATGGTCAGCGGTGAAGTCGAGGCCGAATCTACTGATATGGCCAACAACATTCTTGCTGCCAGGGGGTACCTGCCATCAAAGGTGGTTGAAAAAGGCCAGATATTGCCCAGTGCCTTTTCCAAGCGACTGATAGAACGTTTCACCTCTATAAAACCACCGGAGTTGATTCTCTTTACAAAACAGTTCAAAACACTCATTAGGGCGGGTGTGCCGATCTTGAAAATTTTTAAGGTCATCGAAAATCAGACCGAAAATATCGCCTTGAAAAATATTCTCCTGTCTGTTTCCCAGGATGTGGAGGAAGGCGCCAGTCTTCA
>JASJGV010000263.1:0-5326 GCA_033791325.1 Desulfobacterales bacterium
CTGGGTATCAGCGTTTACCGTATTCGCTATGGTGCCGTTATGACTTCCGGCTTTTTAGCCGGTCTGGGCGGGGCCGCCATGAGCATTGCCGTGGTCTCCCGTTTCAGCAATACGTTGATATCCGGGCATGGCTTCATCGCCCTGGCAGCCATGATTTTCGGCAAGTGGAAACCCCAGGGCGCTATGCTGGCCTGCCTGCTCTTTGGTGGCGCCAAAGGGGTGGAAATCTATCTCGGTGCCAAGGGTTTCCCGGTCCCTTCCAGCCTTCTGGCCATGCTGCCTTATATTCTGACAATCATCGTGCTGGTGGGTGTCGTGGGAAAGACCACGCCGCCGGCGGCCATTGGACGAATCTTTGATAAAAGCGATGCTTGATTGCTATGTAACCCAGCCTTGCGGGAAAACTCCACCAGTGGACGGCATCCAGCAACGACAACTTTGCTTCCGAATTTGAATTTGTCTCCTTTAACGGCAGGCACATCATGAGTGGCAAGCAACTGGGACTCAAAACCGGTGACCCCTCATGTGGTGGTGGCTGGCTACAGTGCAATTTTTTGTGGAGCTCTGCAAGGAGATCCAGGATGAAATTATTAGCCGTGCACCACAAGGAAACTGGCAAAAAACAATTGACACTTTGATCCGGCCTGAATTATGTGGAAGAGCCTATGCGGGGCTCAGGCATCCGCAGGAAGGGCCTTTGGGGTTAATGTTGCAGTATTTTGAGGAGTTGAAACGAGAGCCCAACACAGGGTTTGGACCAAAAGATATTTTTTTTGGGTAGCTTCATGTTAACGGAGGAAGCGACTATGGAACCGGCCGAAATCAAAGACCTGACGGAATCGTTGATTCATTTAAAAACTATCACCGCAGAAGCATGTCAGCCAGATGCTCAAAAGGCCGTTGTAACACTGATCCACAAAATGCGATTGCTGTTTGTAGAACAGGCTGTGGCGGAAGTCATGTCAAAATACTACGATTTTGGCCAGGTAACTGCTGTGACCCGTCTTTTTGGGGGGTTGATCAACCAGAACTTTTCGGTGGCAACGAATGACGGCAATCGGCGTCATCGTTTTTTTATCAAAAGATATCGCAAAGAGGCCGATGTCAAGGAGATCTTGCTCGAGCACAAATTTAACCAGCACCTGATAGCAGACGGTTTTCCCGAGATTGCCAAGGTTCTTCCATCCAGGGAGGGCAGTACCTTTGTAGAATATCCGGTGGCACATCTTGATCTGCCCGATATGCCCAGTAAATTTGCTGTATATTCCTATCTGGAAGGGGAAGACCGGTATGCGTGGTGCACACCGCACTGCAACATGAGCGAACTGGCCAGTGCCAGTGCCATGTTTGCCAAAATTCACGAAAGAGGTTTTGGTTTTGATCCCGGTGAATATGCCAAAGACGAGCCGAAAATCACAAAATTGATGGATGAATTTCCCAAATATTTTGCGAAATTCGAAGCGAAATCCAAAGGGAGTATGCAGGGCAGTAAAAGTGCCGTCTATTTTCTGGAAAAGCTACCCAGCTATATCGAAGCTCTGGAACGTTGCCGACGACTCAAGGAGGCATGCAAAGGGATGCTCCAGCTGATCGTACATGGGGACTACCATCCCGGTAATCAGAAATACACAGGTAACAGCGTTAGCGGCGTTTTTGACTTTGACTGGTGCAAGGAAGACCTGCGACTGTTTGATGTCGCCATGACCATTACCTATTTCTGCACTTCCTGGAAAAAGCCTGAAAACGGTGTTCTCTTTTTGGATGAGATAGAAGTTTTGCTGAAAGCCTATCAGGAAAAACTCAAAACATCTGATCACATTTTTCCCCTTACCAGAGAAGAACTGGCGGTATTGCCGGAGATGATCATTCTGGCCAACATGTATGTTCTCTGGTGGGACCTAAGGGAATTATTTGAAGTGGAAACCTCGGAATCAGATGAAGACGAATGCCTGGTTTTTCTGGAGCACAACACAAACATCAACGATTTTACCTTGGCCAACCTTGAAAAGATCAGGGCGGTTGCCGAGAAAATAAGTCAATGAACATGTGGTGGAGCCTTTGCCGGGGGACGTGCAGAAAGAGCTGCATCGCATTGCAGCAGCAGCGGACAGGGAACTGTTAAACAGGTAACATGGGATTTTATCTTATAGAAGGAGGATTGACATGACAGAATCTAAAACCAACCAGGCACTTCAGACCATGCGCAGTGAGGTCATTTCCAACGGTTATGCCAGTGGTACGAATTGTTACGTAGCCTCTGCCAAGGGGGCCTTGATCCAGGATGTGGAAGGTAAGGAGTATATCGACTTTGCGGGTGGTATTGCCGTGATGAACATCGGTCACAGTCATCCCAAAGTGGTGGCGGCCATCAAAGCCCAGGCGGAAAAATTTACACACACCTGCTTCATGGTTAACCCGTATGAATCGCCGGTTCGCCTGGCCAAAAGGCTTTGTGAGATTACCCCGGGAGATTTCGCCAAGAAGGCCCTCTTTATCAACAGTGGGGCCGAGGCTGTGGAGAATGCTGTCAAGATCGCTCGTTACTATACCAAACGGCCGGCGATCATCGTATTTGAAAACGGTTACCACGGTCGTACGTTGCTGACCATGACCATGACCAGTAAGGTCAAACCCTATAAATTGGGGTTTGGTCCCTTTGCCCCGGAGGTGTACCGTATGCCTTTTGGTGATGTCGTCGGTCCGGAGCAGCTTGAAGATTTTTTTGTCAAGCACGTCAATCCCGAGGCAGTGGCTGCCGTGGTGGCGGAACCGGTCCAGGGAGAAGGCGGGTTTATTGCCCCCCCGGACGGATATTTCCAGAAACTGGTGGAGATCTGCAGGAAGCACGGTATCCTGTTTATCAGTGATGAGATTCAAACCGGCATGGGGCGCACCGGCAAGATGTTTGCCATCGAGCACTGGGGGGTGGAGCCGGACCTGATTACCGTGGCCAAGAGTCTTGCGGCGGGTATGCCCTTGAGCGCTGTTGTGGGTCGCCAAGAGATTATGGACTCGGTACACCCGGGAGGGCTTGGGGGTACCTATGGTTCCAACCCGCTGGCCTGCGAAGCGGCTCTGGCTGTGCTGGATGTTTATGAAGAAGAAAACATGCTCGAAAAATCAGTGGCTCTGGGGGAAAAACTGCATACCCGTTTTAAGACCTGGCAACAGCAGTACGACATCATTGGCGAAATCCGGGGTATGGGTGCCATGCTGGGATTAGAGCTGGTCAAGGGTCCCGACCGGATCCCTGCCGCAGAGGAGGCAAAGGCCCTGTCTGCAGTCTGTTTTGAAAACGGCTTGATCATACTGGTCTGTGGTAGTTACGGAAACATCATTCGTGTGTTGGCTCCCTTTGTCATTACCGATGAACAGTTGAATAAAGGTCTCGATATCATGGAAGCAGGTATCAAAAAGGTCTCTGCTTGAAAAATGAAAAGGGGGGTATATCAATGCAGGGTATTTATAATCGTATTTTGAAAGTAGATTTGACGAACAAAT
Organism: Desulfobacterales bacterium; assembly: GCA_033791325.1. Lineage (GTDB taxonomy): Bacteria > Desulfobacterota > Desulfobacteria > Desulfobacterales > B30-G6 > B30-G6. Next base: position 3,502 of record JASJGV010000263.1, read on the forward strand.
CCTTTGAAATTGTGGAAAACAGCATCCCATCATCCATATACGAAACCTATCTGGGTGGCAAGGGGCTGGCCACCTACCTTCTCTACAAGTACAATCCGCCGGGTGTTGACCCTCTCTCTCCGGACAACCACATTGTTTTTGCCACCGGTCCTGTTTCAGGGAGCCGTCTCTGGGGTAGCTGCCGCTATGGCGTTTTCACCAAGTCGCCCCAGACCATGCTGTACTCGGAGTCCTATTCAGGCGGCAAAGCGCCCGAAGCCATAGACAGTGCCGGATACGATGCCATCATCATTTCTGGAAAAAGTGCGGATCCGATCGTGTTGTCCGTCCACCCAGAGAGTGTGACCTTTCATGATGCCGGTGATATCTGGGGAAAAGACACCTATGAGACCGAAGATATCCTGCTGGAGCGATTCCGGCTGACCAACGATACCTATGGGAAACCCGGGGCGGTGGTGATCGGACCTGCTTCGGAAAATCTCGTAAAATTTGGTGTAATAGAGAATGACTACTGGCGATCCGCCGGCCGTACGGGTGTCGGTACTGTGTTGGGTGCCAAACGATTGAAGGGAATCGTATTTCAAGGAGATTGCAAACGACCCCTGGCCGATCCGGATGGGGTGAAAGGCTTCTCCCGGGAACTTTCCAAAAAGAGTAAGGATAATCCCGGAGTCAAAGCATACAAAAGCATGGGTACCCCCATGATGGTTAAGCTGCTCAACAATGCCAAGGCTTTTCCCACTCGCTACTGGTCCACGGGTACGTGTGATCATTGGGAGAAAATCAATTCAGATGCCCTGCATAATCAATGTGAGGTTGTGCCCAGGGCCTGTCTCAAGTGCTTCATGGCTTGCGGGCGCATGACGACTATTACGTCAGGACGGCATGCCGGACTGAAAATCGAAGGCCCGGAGTATGAGACCATCTATGCTTTTGGCGGTTTGTGCATGGTGGACAGTATCGAAGAGATCGCCTACTTGAACGACGTCTGTGACCGATTGGGGATGGACACCATCTCTGCCGGGAATCTTTGTGCGTTTGCCATGGAAGCCTGGAAACGGGGCAGAACTGATCATGCCATTGCGTATGGTGATGTGGACGCCATTGTGGATCTGTTGAAGAACATAGCCCACCGACAAGGGATTGGTGATATTCTGGCCAACGGTATTCGATATGCTGCCAAAGCATGGGGGCTTGAAGAGATTGCCGTACACGCCAAGGGCCTGGAGCCGGCTGGTTACGATCCCCGTGTTCTAAAGGGCATGGGTTTGGCCTATGCCACCTCGGACCGGGGTGCCTGTCACCTGCGGGCCACTTTTTATAAACCGGAGCTGTCCGGTATCATTTCACCGGAAAAAATCCAGGGTAAAGCCGATTTGTTTGTGGATTATGAGGATCGCTTGACCCTGTTTGATGCCATGGTCTTTTGCAGGTTTTATCGGGACATGTACGTGTGGGAACAACTGGAAGCGGTTGTTCACATGGTTACCGGCTTAAAGGTCGACAAACCCCGGCTCCAGGAGATGGCTGCCAGTATTTCAACGCTGGTGCGTCGCTTCAATATCAGAGAAGGCATGCGACCCGAAGACGATTCCCTTTCCGCAGGATTATTCCGGAAATTAAAAGGGGCGGATAATCAACTAACCCGGGATGAGCTTGCTTACATGCTAAAGGACTATTACCAGCTCCGGGGGTGGGATGAAACCGGCGTGCCGCCAAAAAATGACTTGTAAGGGGAGGTCCTCAAAAAATGCCAGGTCTCGCTTTCCTGATATGATTGAAGAACCTCGCAGCAAGCTAAGGGGAATGCGCTCGCTATTTCGGT
>JASJGV010000264.1:0-6948 GCA_033791325.1 Desulfobacterales bacterium
GCACACTGTCAACGCGCTGATATTCTAATTGTTGCGGCTGGAGTTCCCGGATTGGTAAAACCAGAATGGATCAAACCCGGCGCCTGTGTTATCGATGTCGGTGTGAACCGTGTCGGCGAAAAGCCCAGCGTAAAGAATCCTGGTAAAATGGTCGCCATTTTGAAGGGCGATGTGGACTTTGACGCAGCCAAGGAGATTGCCGGTTATATTACGCCTGTTCCAGGGGGAGTCGGCCCCATGACCATTACCATGCTCATGCTCAATACGCTGAAAGCACTCAAGTATAAACTCGGTATTGCTTGATCCGAACCGGGTCCATGAAGCATCTTCCCGGTGTCGGTGCTTCATGGAAAGTACATTTACCGGCTAAATTGAAGGGTTATCCTGATTCTGTCGTGCCGGGTCCATGGAAAGCAGCCCATGCTTGACACGCTGTTTTAATCGTGGTAGAATTATCTTTAACGTGTTTTAATGGGCTTAAAAGCTCTCTAATATATTGAAAAAATGGCCAAGGTAATATCGTCCCGTCTTTAATCGGGTGATTTCAGAGAAAATAGTCATGAAAAAAATATCCTTCTTCGTTTTGAGTAATACCGGGTCACGGGCCAGTCAGATTTCGGTTCCTGTCGGTCTGATTTATTTTTCCGCTGCCGTGGGCTTTATCGCTCTGACAGTCCTGGGTTATTTGTTTTATGACTATTATCAGCTCAGAACGGTCGATTTTGTCAACCAAGCCTATCAAAACCAGATCAGTGATCAAAAGGATATCATCGCCGGTCAACATGCCCAAGTTCAAACCTTTACCTCCGAGATCAACAAGCTGAAATCAAAGCTGGTGACCCTTAATAATTTTGAAAAAAAGATCCGGGTGATCGCCAATCTTGATCAGCAAAACGATCAGGAGAGTCTGTTTGGGGTTGGTGGTTCCATACCGGAAGACCTGGCAACCGATGTCGATTTGGCAAAAAGACAGACCGGCCTGCTCAGAGAGATGCATGAACAGGTCGATAACCTGAATCTTGCGACTTCCAATCAAAAGAACAATTTTTCATCCCTTTTGGAGGCGCTTGAAGGCCAGAGAAATCTTCTGGCATCTACCCCCGCCATTCGACCTGTCAAGGGATGGATGACGTCTCGATTCGGGTATCGAAATTCACCTTTCACGGGCCGGAAAGAACTTCACAAAGGGCTTGATATCGCCAATAGAGAAGGCACCAAGATAATCGCGCCTGCCGACGGAATTGTAAAATCTGCCGGCAGAAAAGGTCTTTTGGGCAAAGCAATGGATATTGATCACGGCCACGGTATGATAACCCGTTATGGCCATCTCAAAGCTATTTTAAAAAAGCGGGGTGAGCCGGTCAAGAGGGGAGATATTATTGCTGAAATGGGCGATACCGGACGAAGTACCGGCCCGCACCTTCACTATGAGGTTCATCTCAACGGTGTTCCCGTCAATCCAGCCAAGTATATCCTAAACTAATCATGGCATCGCTGCCGCGTTGTCAAGGATCCCAGATTGCTTCTTTTTCAAAACGAACCCCGAAGACCTCTCTTGTTGGTATAACTTAAGCTTTATTCCGTCATTTAAAACCTGGCTCTTTGGGCCAGCTCAGGGATATTTGCTATGCCGATGGCGGTAGCTATTTAAATCCGAAGCACGAAATCCGAAACAATATCTAATAATCCAAATTAGAATGATCAAAACAAGACCTTGGAGATAGGAGTCCAAGCACTATGTTTGAACCGCAACAGTGCTCACATTCCCCGTGGCTTGCGGCGGGGAACTTCAATCATTTTTGCATTGGTACTTGGATTTTTTTCGTATTTCGATATTCGTATTTTGAATTTATAAATAGCTGAATGTGCATATTATTAATCCCTTATAAGGTTGAATCAATGCCGGGCCCTTTGGACCCGGGTATCTACAGATAACCGCATTAATTATTACACAATCTGGGTTTTACCATTGCCTTGGTGACCTTTATGTATTAAATTTGAATTGCTCCCCTGATGCAGGCATCAGGGGAGCAATTCAAATTATGGATTAAGGTCTTTATTTCGGAGCGACAGCGTCGCGTAATATAAATTCGTGTAACGAATTTATTCTCGGAGGTAACACTTCCACATGGTTATGAATTTTTTGACAAAGATATTTGGCAGTAAAAATGAACGGGAGTTGAAAAAGCTTCACCCCATTGTTGATCAAATCAACAGCTTTGAGCCGAGTGTTCAGGCCATGGATGATGCGCAGCTTGCGCAGCAGACTTTTCGATTCAAGGAGCGTCTGGATAAGGGTGAAACCCTGGATGACATTCTGCCCGAAGCGTTTGCCACGACGCGTGAAGCATCTGTGCGCGCATTGGGGATGCGTCATTTCGACGTTCAGCTCATCGGCGGGTTGGTTCTTCACAATGGATGTATTGCTGAGATGAAAACCGGGGAGGGGAAAACGCTTGTGGCCACTCTGCCGGCCTATTTGAATGCTTTGACGGGAAAAGGCGTTCACATTATCACCGTCAATGACTATCTGGCAAAACGCGATACGGAGTGGATGGGGAAGCTTTTTCATTTCCTGGGCCTGTCCGTCGGCACTATTGTTCATGGTTTAGATGACAACGAGCGTAAAATTGCTTATAGCTCAGACATTTCCTATGGAACAAACAACGAATTCGGGTTCGATTATCTCCGGGACAACATGAAGTTTGATCGCAACTCCCTGGTGCAACCCGGTTTGAATTATGTCATCGTCGATGAAGTGGACAGCATCCTGATCGATGAAGCGCGAACCCCGTTGATTATTTCCGGTCCTGCCGAAAAATCGACCCACCTCTACTACCAGATCAACAGCATTATTCCCAAATTGAAACGTGAACGGGATTTCACCATTGACGAGAAGGCTCGAGCCGCTGTTCTCACAGAAGAGGGTGTTGCCAATGCAGAGAGTATTCTGAAGGTCGATAATCTGTATGACCCCAAACACATCGAACTGCTGCATCATATCAACCAGGCCGTCAAAGCCCACGCCCTGTTCAAAAGAGATGTCGATTATATCGTTAAAAACGGTGAAGTTATCATTGTAGACGAATTTACCGGTCGTTTGATGCCGGGAAGACGCTATAGTGAAGGTCTTCACCAGGCGCTCGAAGCCAAAGAGAATGTTAAAATCGAAAATGAGAATCAGACCCTGGCTACCGTTACATTTCAGAATTATTTTAGAATGTACAACAAACTAGCCGGCATGACCGGTACTGCGGACACAGAGGCAGCTGAATTCAAAAAGATCTATCAACTCGATGTCTCGGTTATCCCAACCAACCAGGAAATGATCCGTAAAGATTTTTCAGATGTCATCTACAAAACGCGCAAGGAAAAATATGAAGCGGTCATGGATGAAATCGTGGAACTCAACCAGAGAGGCCAGCCGGTTCTAGTGGGCACTATTTCCATCGATGTTTCCGAAGGCTTGAGCAAAAAATTGAAAAAAAGAGGTATCCGACATGAAGTTCTGAATGCCAAGAACCATGAAAAAGAGGCCGAGATCATTTCCATGGCCGGTCAAAAAGAGGCCGTCACAATCTCCACCAACATGGCGGGTCGCGGTACGGACATCGTACTGGGTGATGGTGTGACCGATCTGGGGGGGCTCCATATATTAGGAACCGAACGCCATGAGAGTCGTCGAATTGACAATCAGCTGAGGGGGCGATCCGGTCGTCAGGGGGATCCGGGGTCTTCACGGTTTTATCTATCCCTGGAAGATGATCTCTTGCGCATATTCGGTGGTGAAAGGATCACCGGGATTATGGAAAAACTTGGCATGGAGGAGGGTGAGCCCATTGAGCATGGGCTGATCAGTCGAGCTATCGAAAATGCACAGGCCAAGGTTGAAGGTCATAATTTTGATATTCGAAAACACTTGATTGAGTATGACGATGTCATGAATCAACAGCGGGAAGTCATTTACAAGCAACGGCGTGAAGCGCTGGATGGGAAAGATCTGAATGAAACCATTCAGGACATTATATTCGACAAGGCTTCCGAGATAGCTGAATTGTTTGCAGATGAAAGGGCATTGCCCGAAGAATGGGATTTCAAAGGGATCGATGAAGCAATTTTCAAACAGTTCAATTTGAGAGTCGGTAAACCTGGTGAAGACACGCTCGATGGTCTCAACAGCGAGGGGCTTGCTCAGTTGATTTACGATGCTGCCATTGTGGCCTACCACGAGAAAGAAACCCTTATCGGGCCGGATGAGTTCAGGAACCTGGAACGTTATATACTGCTGCAGACGGTAGACCAGTTGTGGAAGGACCATCTGCTCAGCATGGATCACATGAAAGAAGGGATAGGACTCAGGGGATATGCGCAGCAGAACCCTTTGATTATCTATAAAAAAGAGGGGTTTGAGATGTTCCAGGATATGATATCAAGGGTTCAGGAGGAGACGCTTTCGATTTTATACCGAATTCAGCTTGCCGAACCCGAGGAATTAAATGCCTTACAGAAGCCCGAGGAGCCCCCAATGGTGTTTTCCGGTGGAGACACGGCCGCTCCCAAAAGAAAACCGGCAACGCGATCTGACAAGAAAGTTGGCCGAAATGCGCCATGCCCATGTGGCAGCGGGAAAAAATATAAAAAGTGCTGTGGACAATGAAGCAAAATTGAATCCATTTTTTTAAAAAACCGGAGCAAAGGGTTTCAGGACTCGAACATGACCTCGCAAACGCAAATGATCAGGTGTAATGAGCAGCAACCATACACCATCGGTGTCGTCTCCGACACACACGGTCTGTTGCGTCCGGAGGTGGTGAAGTCCTTCAAAGGGGTGGATCTCATTCTCCACGCAGGTGATGTGGGGGACCCTGAAGTGATCGATCACCTGGAAACTGTTGCGCCGGTGGTAGCGGTCAGGGGCAACATGGATTATGGGAGCTGGGCAGATCGACTTCCTGTTTCAAAATCTCTTGTCATCGGTAAAACCAGGCTGTTTTTAATCCATGATATTGAATGGATCGATCCTCAAATGGCGTTTCAAAGCTATCAGGTCATTGTCACCGGTCACACACACCGTTCCCTCATCGATGAACAGGACAAGGTTCTATACTTGAATCCCGGCAGTGCAGGGCACCAAAGACATCTGCATCCTGTGTCGATTGGAAAGCTTTTACTTTGTAATGGCCAACTGGATGTCCGGCTTATACAACTGGATGTCTGATCCGGGTGACTCTTTACAAATCCGGGTCTTGATGCTTATAGTATTTAGATCATCTCCAAAAGAAATGATAATACCTGATCTGAACGATTTTTCCCGAAGAGATTGGTGTAGATCGAGATAAAAATCGCTCAGTTCAGGTAATAGATCGTTGAGGTCATGGGCAGATCCAAATGAACATTTCTAAAACAGATATCGCCACAGATGTGAAAACAAGGACCCGTCAACGTGTCCAGGAGCCGTCACTCTACCGGGTGCTGCTTCATAATGACGATTATACCACCATGGAGTTTGTTATCGAGATCCTGATGGCAGTATTCAATCGGTCCATGGAAGGTGCGACACACATCATGCTGAATGTTCACAGAAACGGTATCGGGATCTGCGGTACCTACCCTTACGAGATAGCGGAAACCAAAGTAGAAGTTGTAGAGGTGCTGGCAAAAAAGAGTGACTTCCCGTTAAAATGCACTATGGAGGAAGCGTAAAGATGATCAGTAAAGAACTTAGCGAAACATTGGGATTCGCTGTCAAAGAAGCCAAAAAAAGACGACATGAATACGTTTGCGTGGAGCATGTTCTATACGCCATACTGCATGATGACAATGGTGTCGAGATCATTGAAAACTGTGGTGGAAATGTAGATAATCTAAAAGAACTGCTTGAAAATTACTTTTCAGAGCGTATCGAGCGCATACCGGAAGGGTCAGAGTATGTCCTGCAGCAGACCATCGGTTTTCAGCGGGTTATTCAGCGGGCTGTCAACCATGCCCGTTCGGCTGAAAAGCAGGAAGTGGTTGTAGGGGATATCCTGGCGTCCATTTTCCAGGAAAAGAATTCCTATGCCGATAATTTTTTAAAATCAGAGGGTGTCACACGTTTCGATATCCTGAATTACATTTCGCACGACATCCACAGCGAATCTGTAGAACCCGGAGACAGCGGGCTTTCCAAACCGGATCAAAGAGAGAAGAAAAAGAAATCAGACCCCCTGGCGCTTTTTACGATTGATCTTATGGAAAGAGCCGCCCAAGGAAAACTGGATCCACTGATCGGCCGGCAGCTTGAACTGGAACGGACCATGCAGGTTCTCTGCAGACGGCGAAAAAACAACCCGGTTTTTGTTGGAGACCCCGGTGTTGGAAAGACCGCTATGGCAGAGGGCCTGGTGCAGCGGATTGCCGAGGGGGATGTCCCAGATATTTTGAAAGATATTCGTATATACGCCCTTGATCTGGGAGCTCTTCTTGCCGGGACAAAGTTCCGGGGCGATTTCGAGCAACGGCTTAAAGGGGTTATTTCAAAACTTACCAGCACCCCAAACTCAATTCTCTTTATCGATGAAATCCATACCATTGTAGGAGCCGGCGCCACGAGCTCCGGCTCCATGGATGCTTCCAACATTCTGAAACCGGTGCTTGGTTCCGGTGACTTGCGCTGTATTGGCTCGACAACCTATGAGGAATACAAAAATCATTTTGACAAAGATCGGGCATTTTCCCGGCGTTTTGAAAAAATCGAAATTGCGGAACCTCCGGTGGACGAAACAGTGAAAATCCTTAAGGGCCTGCGCTCGCGGTATGAAGCGCATCACAATATTCACTACAGTGACACGGCATTGAAAGCAGCGGCAGAACTTTCTGCCAAGCACTTGAATGATCGATATCTCCCTGACAAGGCCATTGACGTTATCGACGAGGCCGGCGCGTTTGTCAGGCTGTCGGGAGCCACCC
>JASJGV010000265.1:0-3511 GCA_033791325.1 Desulfobacterales bacterium
TTCTGGCCCTGATAATCCTGGTGGCTGCTTTTAATATCGCCAGCACCCTGATTATGATGGTGATGGAAAAAACCAAAGATATCGCTATCTTGAAGGCAATGGGTGCAACGAATAAATCTATTCGAAAAATTTTTGTTTTCAACGGTATGATCATCGGTGCCATCGGCACATTTTTAGGAACCGGTATCGGATTTATCCTGTGCGGGCTGCTGGAAAAATATAAATTCATCGAACTGCCGGGGGATGTCTATTATCTGACAACCCTACCGGTTAAGCTCGATGTCATGGATGTCATCATTATTGCCTTGTCCGCACTGGTGATATGTTTCCTGGCCACCCTTTACCCAGCCAGTCAGGCATCAAAACTCGATCCTGTCGAGGCGATTCGTTATGGTTGACGGCAGGCAACAAGACATGCAAAGAGCAGACGGCAACATGGATACCGCCATTCGTTCCGGGAAAGGGTTTATAGAGGTTCAAAACCTTTCCAGATGTTTTAAAAGTACCGGCGCACCCATCGAAATCCTGAGGGATGTGAATCTATCACTGGATCAAGGTGACACGTTGGCCATTGTCGGCGCTTCCGGGATTGGTAAATCTACATTCCTGCATATCCTTGGTACACTGGATCGTCCGGACAGGGGAGAGCTTTATTTTCAGGGAGAAGATGTCCTGCTGTTCGACAACAGCAGGTTGGCGCGGTTCCGAAACAAATCCGTGGGGTTCATGTTCCAGTTCCATCATCTTCTCCCGGAATTCAGTGCCCTGGAAAATGCCTCGATGCCGGCTTTGATCCATGGATATTCCAAGGAGAAAGCCAGAGAGGCGGCTGAGACCATTCTGGTGCGTACAGGACTTCAGGACAGACTCCATCATCGGGTTGGAAAGCTGTCCGGTGGGGAGCAACAACGGGTTGCTCTGGCACGGGCTCTGGTTATGAGGCCCCAGATACTGCTGGCGGACGAGCCGACCGGGAATCTTGACACCCAGAACAGTGATCAGGTTCACGAGCTGCTTTTAGAGTTAAACCAGGAATTTTCAATGACAATGGTTGTGGTGACACACAACATGCAACTGGCCGCTTTCATGTCTCGCAGTGTGACGATTAGTGACGGGCAATTTGTGGAAAAGTGCTGAGGATCCTTTTATGCTAAAACGAGGCTGGCTGGTATGTATCGCACTCATTTGCCTGTTTCCACCCTGTGCATATTCACAGGGTGCCAAAAAGGTGGCTGTCCTGCCGTTTCGAATCAATTCCCAGGAGGACCTGTCCTATCTCTCAACCGAAATTCCCAAACTGATCAAGGACGACCTTAAACGTGAGGGGGCGGAGATCCTTGAACCCGATCTTGTGGATATCGTCGCCTGGAAGAATACACTCACGGAAGAACAGGATGCGAAACGGATCGGTCTGAAACAGGGACTCGATTTTGTTGTCTGGGGCAGCCTGACCCGTATCGGGCAGAATATCAGTCTGGACGTGAAATTGATCGAACCTTTTACGGTAGAAGGGACCAGTGCTTTCTTTCTGGCTGTCGATGGTATCGAGAATCTGCTTGGGAGTGTGCAGAAGGTGTCCCGGGACATTGGTTTCAAGTTGTTTGAACGTGCCAAGATAACCGAGATTACCGTTATCGGCAATAAACGCATCGAAGCTGATGCCATCGAGCGCTACATCAGTACAAAATCGGGCGACGTCTATGTTCCCAGTCAGCTTTCGGCTGACCTGAAGTCCGTGTATTCCATGGGCTACTTCGAGGATATCCGTATTGAATCCAAAGACACCACCGCCGGCAAGGTCATTTCCTTCTATGTCCAGGAAAAGCCGACCATCCGGCGGATTGAATTCGATGGCAATATCATTTTTGATAGTGATGAAATCAGGGAGGCTCTCAACATCAAATCGGGATCCATCCTCAATATTTTCGCCGTACAGAATAACCTCATTCGTATAGAAAGCCTTTATAAGGAAAAGAATTATCATAATGTAACCGTGAATTATGAGATCGAGGAACTGGAAAACAATCAGGGGGATCTGCTGTTTCTGATCAAAGAAGGCAAAAAAATAAAAATAAAAAAAATCGCCTTCGAAGGGAATGATGTTTATACGGAAAAAGAGCTCAAGAAACTGATCAAAACCAACGAAGAAGGCTTTTGGTCCTGGTTGACAAACTCGGGTGAACTGGAAAAGGACGTATTGAACCAGGACATCGTCAAGATCCGTAATTATTATCAGAATAACGGTTTTATCGAAGCAAAGGTTGCGGAACCCATCGTTGAATATCAAGAAGATATGATTTATATCAAAATCAAAATAGATGAAGGCCCAAAGTTCAAGGTCGGCAGGGTGGGTGTCGAGGGGGACCTTATTTTCCCTGAAATTGATCTGCTGGAAAAGCTGAAAATTACCGCAAAGGACTTTTACAGCCGCGAGGTGGTCAGAAACGATATCCTGGCCATTACGGATCTCTATTCGGACGAAGGGTATGCCTATGCGGATATCTATCCCCGTATCAATAGGGATTTAGAAAATCTGGAAGTCAACATCGACTACGTGATCAAGCGGGGCAAAAAGGTCTATTTTGAATCCATCACTATCACGGGTAACCACAAGACCCGGGACAAGGTGATCCGGCGTGAACTCAGGGTTTATGAGCAGGAGCTTTTCAGTGGCAGCAGACTCAAAAGAGGTATTCGAAATCTGTACCGACTGGATTTCTTTGAAAATGTGGGGGTTGATACCGTTGAGGGGAGCGCCGATGATCTGATTCGCTTGAAATTAGATGTCATTGAAAAGCCAACGGGCAACTTTATGTTCGGTGGCGGGTACAGCAGTGTCGACTATGGGTACCTGACGGCAGCTATTGCCCAGAATAACCTGTTTGGGCGTGGTCAAAATCTGCAGTTCAAAACGACCCTCAGTATAAAATCGAGCTCATATTCATTAAGTTTTACGGAACCATATCTGTTTGACAAGTCTATTTCGGCCGGATTTGATATTTATAACCAGTCAAGGGATTATGACGACTACGACAAATCGAGTGTGGGCGGCCGTCTTCGTTTGGGGACTACGGTGGCTGACTATACCAGACTATTCTGGGCCTATTCCTATGACGTCAGTGATATTTCAAACATCGACAATGACGCTTCCAGCTTGATCAAGGATAGTCGGGGATCGAATATCACCAGCGCCACCTCGGTCACCTTGAAATATGATTCGAGGGATCGGATAATGAACGCCACCGAGGGGACGTACGACAGTGTTTCGGTTGAATATGCGGGGCTGGGTGGCAATATTGGCTTCACTAAATATACTGTCGACTCGGGGTGGTACTATCCTTTGTTTCTTGGCACTGTCGGTCTGCTGCACGGGAAGGGGGGGTATGTGCATGAGAATTCCAGCAAGTTTCTGCCCGACTATGAACGGTTCTATCTGGGGGGTATGACTTCGGTACGTGGCTTTGGCTGGCGAGACATCCATGTAGAAGACAAAAATGGTGATGAAATCGGG
>JASJGV010000266.1:0-3862 GCA_033791325.1 Desulfobacterales bacterium
TGGTGCCCTGAAGAACAATATCGAAAAGTTCCTGGATGTCGTTTTCTTCCAGACAGGAAAAGGCGATTCTCAGGTTCTCATCCCCGATGGAAATCAGGCCTACGCCGTAGTTTTCAAGCAGATGTACGCGCAGTTTTTCCGCATTGACGGACTTTAGCCTGATGCACATGAAATACCCTGAGTTAAAGGGGTAAACATCCCAGGCATCCTGATATTTTGTATCGGCCAGTACGGTTTTGACCGTATGAGCTCTTTTCTTCAGGATATGGAATTTTTCCTGTTTCTCGGCTGCAAAATGTTCATTCTGCATGGATTTCAGAACAATGGACTGTCCCAGGTGAGACGCATTGGAAATATTTCCACGGATGCATCCTGCCGTCTTTTTTTCCAGGGCATCATAGACAGCGGCAGTATCGGTTTTTGCCTCGAGTCCATAGGTAATGAATCCGACCCTGAGACCCCAGACAAAGTTCTCCTTGGTACCCCCATCCAGTTTGACGGCAAGCAATCTCGGATCCTGGCCGGTGAGTTTGGCAAAGAGCGATTCCTTGAGGGTTTCAGGTTCGTAAAACAACCCGAAGTAGGCGTCGTCCGTGACAGCCAGCACATGATTGCCGGACTTGGCAATGTCGGTCAGGATGCTCACGATTTGATCCCCTTCCTGATGTGTGGCAGTATATCCGGTGGGATTGTGGGGAAAATTCAAAAGGACGGTAACTTTTTTATTCTTACTTGCTTCATCCCTGACAGCTTCTTCAAATGCTTTGACGTTAAAGGCACCCGACGATGTAAAAATGGGATAGGAACGGATCCTGGCAGCTTTCCTCAGGCCAAGAGTCATATTGTAATTTCCCCACATCATATCCGGCAGAATAACCACATCACCCGGGTCGATCCACACATCTGCAAAAATACTGATGCCGTGGGTAATGCCGCATGTAACCACTGGAAGGCTGATGGTTTTCCCTGCCAGGGACTCATTTTTCTCAAACAAGGCTGCCTGCCAGGCTTTGCGCAGACCCGGTATGCCAAAAGAAGGGGCATAGGTCAAAGACGCCCTGGGGGGGATATCTGCAATGGAATTCTTGACAGAACCAAGGCACATAATGTCATCGGCTTCTGTCGCGATGCCGATGGTGGCATTCAGCTTGTGAGCTTTTTCTTTGGCTTCGGCGCTTTGGCTCAGAATGCCTTTCGGAAAGAAAAGTTGCTTGCCAATATCGGACAGCATTTCCATCAGGTGAGGGTTTTCGTTCTGGATGATCTTGTTCAGCTCTTTGGTAATGGGATTCATTGGCTATCCTCCGTATTCACAATTCGATTCTTGTGGATGTTCATACAAGTTGAATCGGAATCATGTCAAGAAGGATAATGGTCAATTGACTGGTGTTAGGTTTTAAGTTTTAGGTATTAGGTTGCAGGAAGCTATAAGTTTGCAATTATCCTTAAAACCTAAAACCGAAAACAAAAAACCCCGCTGTGAAACAGAGCGGGGTTTGCCACGAAATTGTTGGCGATATTACTTTCTGGCTCTTTTGGAAGCTTTGAGCGGATTGATTTTCTGCTTCTTACCCGTTGCGATGGTGATATGAGATGCCAGATTGCAGTTCCCATTTTTCCATTTAAGTGATGGCTCGGGACATGCTGCGCAATACCAGCCGGCTGAGAATTCCTGCGCGCGATTACATCCATTGCAGGTCTCAACGGTTTCATGGCAAAGCCCGCCGTTGTAGGAACATCCTTGTGCGGTCATAAATGTGCACTCGGCACCGTTTCTGATCGTTGTACAAATCATTGGAATCACCTCCTCTAAATTGATTTAAAAAAATGTCATACGATTTTCTTTGGGGTCAATAAAAAAGGCCTGAGAAAAGAAGCCCCGGCCCAATAAAGGTCTTACCGAAAATTAGGGGTGAACATAGTCATGGCATAAAGGTTTGTCAAATGATTTCTTGATTTTTTGAACAAAAAATTGCATTTTGGCTATAAGACTATTTTCATTCCAGATACAAAAGGAGCGGGTAACAGTGAAATACCAAGACGTAGAAACCCGGATCCCGACACTCGGGCGCGCCGGCATTCCTTCACCGGCCAAGAGAGATCCAAAGACCAGCAAAAATGATAGTTTTGTTGCGGACGATGAAGGGGTAATGATCGATGTCACCTTGAGTGGTTTCATGGACGCCATGAAAGCAGGCACACCGGGTACCCATTTTGAGTTAGCAGGCCCCAGGGAAAACATCTATTTCGATCCCAGTAAATTGCGATGTGGTATCGTTACCTGTGGTGGACTCTGTCCCGGTCTCAATGATATCATTCGAGCGGTAGTGCTGGAGCTTTACTTTGGTTATGATGTCAGCAATATCTATGGATTTCGTTATGGGCTGCAGGGGTTTATTCCTATTTATGGTCATGACATCATCGAACTTACCCCGGAATTCGTTGTCAACATTCTCGACATGGGGGGGTCTGTTCTCGGTTCCTCAAGAGGACCCCAGGATATCGATGAGATCGTCGATAGCCTGGAAAGATTGAATATCGGTATTCTATTCATGGTCGGGGGGGATGGCACCCTTCGGGCAGCTACCCGGATTGGTGACACGATTCTTGCACGCGGGCTGAAGATCAGCATCGTGGGTATCCCCAAGACAATCGATAACGACATTCACCTGGTGGCCCGTTCATTTGGATTCGATACCGCTGTGGATGTGGCATCAAAGGCCATAAAAAGTGCCCACAGCGAGGCCCTGGGCTATCCGGATGGTATCGGTCTTATCAAGCTCATGGGACGCTATTCAGGTTTTATTGCTGCAACAGCCGTTCTGGCGCAGCAGGACGTCAATTTTGTATTGATACCCGAAGTTGAGTTTGATCTTGAAGGACCCAAGGGCTTGCTGGCGAGTGTTGAGAAGCGGCTTAAGGACAGGCGACACGCCGTGATTGTGGTTGCTGAAGGGGCCGGGCAAAAATACTTTCAAGAAAACCTGAAGAACAAGGATGAATCCGGAAATATTCGTCTGAATGACATCGGTATTTATTTGAAAGATGTCCTGACAAGCTATTTTGATCAAAAAAATATCGACATTTCTCTGAAATATATCGATCCCAGTTACACCATCCGAAGCCTGCCGGCGAATGCCAATGATCATGTCTTTTGTTCTTTCCTGGGCAGAGACGCGGTACATGCGGGCATGGCCGGCAAGACAAAGGTGCTTATCGGATATTGGAACTACACTTTCGTCCACATCCCCATGGAAGCCTCCTCGGTGAAGCGGAAACAGGTGGACCCCAACGGAAAGCTCTGGCGCAGTGTGCTGGATGCGACGGGGCAGGGCTCCTTAAAAAACTGACCCGTGGAATTTCCGGATCAGTTTGGATATTCATTCCCACCAGATATTGGCGGATCTGACGTATCCAATCATATAATGGTGCGTGCCGAAGTTATGTTTTGTCTTCAATTCCTCATATCATAGCCTTTCTTGATGAAGGATTTGAAAAATCCTTTTATTTCTTCTAATGCTATAAATCCGAAGCATGAAATCCTAAACAATACCTGACGATCCAAATTCGAATGGTCAAAACAAGACCCATAGATACCAGGTAAAGCACTATGTTTGTTCATTTGAGCATTTGATATTTGGATTTGTTTCGTATTTCGATATTCGGATTTAGAATATATTACACGCTGAATGTGCGTAATATTAGCCCCTTATAGGGTTGAATCAGTGACGGGCCCTTTGGACCCGGGTATCTACATTTGCAGTCTTCCGTTTAGACCTCCACCTTGACATCTGGGAATTTGCACTCATTTTATATCAAAAATTATACCCCTATTTCAATCCAACAGGAGGAGCGCACAAAA
>JASJGV010000267.1:0-4347 GCA_033791325.1 Desulfobacterales bacterium
CTTTTTTGATGTAACCCACCCATATTATCGCCCAAAGAACAAAAAGCTTTTCCAGAACATGTTTTCCCTGGAATCAACCGGGTTCAAAATCGAAAAAAATTATATCCGCAAAGACAGCGTCCAGATCGACGTGAGCGTACACGCAACAGCGGTTATCGACGATAAGGGAAAAACAAGATTTGGGACCGCATTCGTGGAAGACATCACCGAGCGCAAGCGGGCGGAGGGCGCACTGAAGGAGAGCGAAAAAGAAATCCGAGAACTCAATTTGGTACTGGAACAACGCGTGCTTGAACGCACCAAGCAGCTGGAAACGGCGAATAAAGAACTCGAAGCCTTTACCTATTCGGTCTCCCACGACCTTAGAGCCCCGTTGCGTGCGATTGACAGTTTCTCTAAAATACTTGTTGAAGATCACGCCAGTCACCTCGATAAGGAGGGAGAACGTGTTTTAAAGGTTATAGGCAACAATACGAAACAGATGGGGCAACTCATCGACGATCTGCTTGCCTTTTCACGCCTCGATCGGAAAGATTTGAAGACATCGCAAATCAAAACGGACAAGTTGATCGATGAATTGATTGGTGAATTCAAACTTGGCTTGGGTGAAAAAAATATAGATTTTGATATCAAATCCCTCCCTGATGCGAGGGGCGACAGGGCGATGTTGCGAGAAGTTTTTTCAAACCTTCTTTCCAATGCATTGAAATTCGCAAGCGAAAAAAATCCGGCAATGATCGAAATCGGTGGAAGAACTGACGATGATGAGAATATTTATTATATCAGGGACAATGGTGTTGGGTTTAACATGAAATATGCTGACAAACTGTTTAAGGTTTTTCAGCGGCTTCACAGTTCCAAGGAGTTTGAAGGCACCGGTGTCGGTCTTGCCATCGTGCAGCGAATCATTCAAAAACATGGGGGGAGGGTCTGGGCTGAAAGCGAAGTGAACAAAGGGGCTACGATCCATTTCAGCCTTCCAAGAAAGGAGGAAAGCAGTGAGTTATCAAAATGATGTTGAAATTCTCTTGGTAGAGGACAACCCTGACGATGCGGAAATCACCCTCAGGGCGTTTAAAAAGCGAAACCTTACAAACAAGGTTCATGTGGTTGAAGACGGAGAAGAAGCGTTAGAGTATATTTTTGCCAAAGGTGCCTATAATGAGCGGAACATTAATCACCGGCCCAGGGTGATCCTTCTTGATCTGAAGCTTCCCAAAGTGGACGGATTGGAGGTACTGCGCAGGGTCAGAGCAGATGAGCGAACGAAGCAGATCCCGGTGGTGGTGCTGACATCTTCCCAGGAGGAGCGGGACATCGTGGAAAGCTACAAACTCGGCGTGAACAGTTATATCGTCAAACCCGTTGATTTTTATAAATTTTTAGACACGGTGTCTGAACTGGGCTTTTACTGGCTCTTGCTGAACAAATCGCCTTTATAAATTTTTAATTTCGGGGACAATGAAATGGAAAAACAGCTTCGCATTCTTCTTCTTGAAGATAATTCCGAAGACGCTGAACGCATAAACATCGAATTGAGTAAAGCAGGTTTTTTGTTCAGCCTAAAAGTCGTAGAGACAGAACGCGATTTCTTGAATGCCTTGAAAAGTTTTGCGCCGGATCTCATTATTGCCGACTATACCCTTCCGTCCTATGATGGCTTGACCTCACTATTGTTTACACGCGAGAAATACTCCGACATACCTTTCATTTTTGTATCCGGAACGATTGGTGAGGAAAAAGCGATAGAAGCGATGCGTCGCGGTGCAACCGACTACGTGCTGAAAGAAAAGCTTTCAAAACTTGTCCCGGCGGTCCAACGCGCCATACGCGAAGCGGATGAGCGGCGGAAGCGTTTGGTTGCTGAAGAAGGCATGATGAATTCTGCACGTGAGTGGAAAGCTACCTTTGACGCCATCGATGATGTCATCTGTTTGCTCGGAGCGGAGGGAAAGATTCTTCGATGCAACAAAGCCATGGCAAAGTTTCTCGGCAAACCGTTCACTGAAATCATCGGTGGTACTTGCTGGGAACTCATGCATGGGACTAAAGAACCCATCATCGGATGCCCGGTTTTACGTATGAGGAAAACCCATAAAAGAGAAACCATGCTAATGCCTGTCGATGATAAAACACTCATGGTTACTGCAGATCCCGTCCTGGATGAAAATGGGAATATATCTCAGGTTGTCCACATCATATCAGACATAACTGACATGGAAAAGTCAAAGCAGGATCTCCAGGCGAGTGAAGAACGATACCGCGCCTTATTTGATTATAATCCTGTTCAAACTATTATCGTGGATAAAGAAGCTAAAATAACGATGTATAACTTTATAAAGGAAGAAGGGAGATTGCCCAACATCGGAGATGTGATGTACAAAGATTATGCCAAAAAACATCAGATTAATATGTTTGAAGAATTGAGAGAATGTATAAGATCCGGTGACCAAAAGGAGTTTGCAGAGCTAAAATATAATGAGCGCTTCCTTCACATAAGGATATCTCCCTTTTCAGACGGAGCTATTATTACATCCATTGACCTGACAGAAATGAAAACCCTTCATGGAAGGCTCCACCAGGCACAGAAAATGGAGGCCATCGGCACTTTAGCTGGTGGTGTTGCCCATGATTTCAACAATATCCTGACCACCATCATCGGGAATGCCAGCCTTGCGCTAATGGAGGTCGGCAAGGATGGCCCCTTGCGAGAGGAGATAGAGGAGATCAAAACAGCCGGGGAAAGGGCAGCCACTTTGACCCGCCAGCTTCTGACCTTCAGCCGCAAACAGATTATCCAACCGAAAATCTTGGACCTCAATGAACTATTAACAGATATAGAAAAGATGCTTGGCCGCCTGATTGGAGAGGGTGTTGAACTGT
This sequence comes from Desulfobacterales bacterium, assembly GCA_033791325.1. Taxonomy (GTDB): domain Bacteria; phylum Desulfobacterota; class Desulfobacteria; order Desulfobacterales; family B30-G6; genus B30-G6. The sequence continues at coordinate 2,884 of JASJGV010000267.1, forward strand.
TAACGGACCCAGGGCCTGCATTATGGCAGGTGGAGGCTGACCCCGGACAGATGGAGCAGGTAATCATGAACTTGGTGATCAATGCCAGGGATGCCATGCCCATGGGTGGCAAACTTAACATTGAAACGGCTAACATGGATCTGGATGAGAGCTATTTTCGTGAGCACGGTACTAAAGATCAGCCTGGCGCTTATGTGATGCTGGTGGTAAGTGATACCGGTAGCGGGATGGACAAAGAAACCCAGGAACATATCTTCGAGCCTTTCTTCACTACCAAGGGTGTAGACAAGGGCACCGGATTGGGCCTGTCCACTGTGTACGGCATTGTCAAGCAAAACGATGGCTTTGTCTGGGTCTACAGCGAGTCCGGACAGGGAACGACTTTTAAGGTCTATCTGCCCAAGGTTAGGGGAGATGCTGAGGCGGAGGAAAAAGAACGAACCTCTGTGAGTGAACTTGGCGGTTCTGAGACCGTTTTAATTGTAGAAGATGATAGCAGTCTTCGAAAGCTTGCGCAAAAGGCACTCCAGCAGCATGGATACAGGGTGTTGGAGGCTGAAAATGGCGAAGATGCCTTGAGGGTCAGCGGGGAACATGAGGGGCCGATTGATTTGATGCTTACCGATGTGGTGATGCCCGAGATGAGCGGTAAGGAAACAGCAGAACGGCTGCAACCACTCTATCCACAGATGAAAGTAATTTACATGTCGGGGTACACGGATAACGCCATTGTTCATCACGGTGTTTTGCAGCCGGGACTGAATTTTATCGAAAAGCCTTTTTCACCGAAAGGTCTGGCGCGGAAAGTACGGGAGGTGCTGGATCAAGATTAATTAAATAAAGATCGTTACCAGTTATCGACAGGCAAAGACCACGGTATTAATCACATTTAATATTTCGACTAAAGTGATGTTGAATCCCGGCAGGAGGCAATAGGAATGAAAGAAGAAAACAAAAAAGAGAGGCCAACAAAACAGGCAAAGGAGAAAAAGAAAGTCCCTGTTTGGCCGAAAGCGGTCTCCATCGTTCTAATTTTGGTAGTTGGCACATCTTTTTTAGCGAGTTGTAAGCCCGGTGAACCTACAAAAAGTATGGAAAAAGTGCGTCTTGGGATTTCAAAATCATTTTTGTCCATTCCTGTTTATATTGCAAAGAAGCAGGGATTTTTTTCAAAGGAGGGCCTTGATGTAACATTGAAGGAATACAGCAGCGGCAAACTGGCCACTAAGGGTTTGTTCTCCGGAGAAGTCGAGATGTCTACTGTTGCAGATATGCCTGTTGTGTTTAGTAGTTTTAAGAGGCAGGATTTTTGCATCTTTGCTACATTCACTTACTCATATCCTTTTGTCAAAATAATCACACGCAAAGATAAAGGCATTAAGACAGGAGTAGATTTAAAAGGGAAAAGAGTGGGGGTGAATAGAGAAACATCAAGCCATTTTTATCTGGGGGTTTATTTGATTC
>JASJGV010000268.1:0-6170 GCA_033791325.1 Desulfobacterales bacterium
TTCCTGGACCGCCGGGTCTGTTCCGAAAGAAAACCGCTTAAAAATGCTACGGCATAGCATGCCACCGCCGTGATCATCACCTTGTAGAGAACCCGAAGCCAGCCGAATTCAAGTATCAGGGGACTGATATCCGCGCCATAGGGCTGAATGAGCCCGTAGTATTCAAGGCTGATCAGGATAGCGTACTGAAGGCTGCATAAGCCGGCCATGACCATACTTCCATTGAGAAAGAGCAGGACACTCGAATAGATGATGACCACCAGATAGAGGAACGAAAAAAAACTGAGAAAGCATCCTGTTACCAGAACAATCAAGGTTACGATAAAGGTGTCGATACCAATCTGAATATACGCCCACACCACTTTATTTTGAATGCTGGATATCGTTACCGAGTAAAGGAAAGACAGGAGAAAAATGGAGGCAATCAGCCCGTAAAGAAACAAAAGAGGAGGCGCCAGCGGCGAAACGTCCTCATTAAGTTGAAGAACAATGGTCGAGCCCAGTAAAATAGATGTAAAAACAAGCCGAAAGAACATCAACAGCTTGAGCTTTTGTTCGAGATCTCTTTCGGCTGACATGGAGATGTTTTTCATGAATGGGAAATATTCCCGTTCTCTGTGCGGAGAGACCCTTGCAAGGCTTTCGCTTTCCAAGGGCCCCGGTTTGTTGGATAATTGTTCGAACCAGTCAGACCTGTCGGAATATCCGGCCCGGTCCGGCCGACAGTGTTTATCCTGAAATAGCCCCGGCCATCTTAAATACCGGGAGATACATCGCGACCACCAGGCCGCCGATCACCGTTCCAAGAAACACCATCATAAAAGGCTCAATCATGGCAGTCAGGTTCTCTACGGCCTGATCGACCTCATCATCGTAAAAGTCCGCAATCTTGACCAGCATGGTATCCAGGGCACCGGTGGACTCCCCCACCGCAATCATCGAGCAAACCATGGCGGGAAAGACACCACTATCGGACAAGGGGTCCGCCATGGTACGGCCCTCTGCAATCCCTGATCGAACACTGTATATCGCCCGCTCAATAACCTTATTGCCAGCTGTCTTGGCAACGATATCGAGGGCTTCTAAAATTGCGACACCGCTGGACAGCATGGTACCCATGGTCCTGGTGAACTTTGCCACCGCCACCTTTCGCAACAAAGGGCCAATGACGGGCATTTTCAATGCAACTGCATCAACAGTCAATCTCCCCTTGGCGGTTTTTTTATAACGATTGAAAGCAAAGATAAAGATCACTGCCGCGATGATAAGATACACAATGTTATCTTTCGCAAAATCACTCATGGCCACAACGATCTTCGTGGGCACCGGAAGCTCACCGCCCAGGCCTTCAAACATTTCCTGAAATACCGGAATGACAAAAACAAGAATAATGCCGACAACCAGAATCGCGACGATGATCGTAATAATGGGATAGGTCATGGCACCCTTGACCTGGGCCTTCAGCTTGGCAGTCTTTTCCATATAGGCGGAAAGACGTCGCAGAATCGTGTCCAGAATACCGCCCGCCTCCCCCGCAGCCACCATATTGACAAAGAGATCATCGAACTGCTTGGGAAACTTGCGCAACGCTTCGGCAAGTGTCTGGCCACCTTCCACCGACTCTTTGATGCCCTTGAGCATATTTTTAAACGTCTTGTTTTCCTGTTGGGCATACAGGATATCAAGGCACTGAATGATAGGAAGCCCGGCATCAATCATGGTGGAAAACTGCCGACTGACAATGATGATATCCTTTTCCTTCACCGGTGGTTGAAGAAAGGCCACATTCTCGAACAGATCCTTTGGTTTTTTCTTTATTTTTGTAGGTGTTATCCTGAGTTTTGCCAGATGATTTCTGACAGCATCTTCATCGGCAAGGTCGATTTCCCCTTTTTGTACCTCATTGGCTCTATTTTTACCTACCCACTGATAAACAGGCATAATCATTCCCCCTTGTCAGGAACCCGCAGCGAAAATACACCACAGGGTTTAGGCCGATTGTAACGATATATCATCCCGTTTGTATTATTTTATAAGCTTGAATTATTATCACACTATCATTAAAACAACAATAGTTTTCAGAATTTATAGCATCCGTCAAAATAACGTTCCGGTTACTCCGCAAGGGGTCTCCGTAATTTTTTTCAAAAGGACCGATAAACCAAACAAAGGTAACGCGCTAAGGCTGATGGGTAATCCCTGAGCGGCTGTGAAACTGTCTGAATTCTTTAGTGACTGTTATGCCGAACAACATAATAGTTATCCCATGGATTGAAATCCAGCTGTATAAATTGAAAATTGTATTTAAAGTCTGGCTCTGTTCGGCATTACAGCCACTTTAGAACGAGTTCTTCACAGTCGAGCAGGGATTATCCAGCAGACGCGATATTCTCCTTCTTTTTGTTTATAGTTCCGAAAAAATATTGATACCCTTAGAGCGGTGAGACTCATTCGGAACGATATTCCGACAAACACCATAACCTAGCGGCAAGATGCCTGCAAACTCAGTCGAGTTGCCTCGGGGTCAGCGATCGCCGCTGCAGCTAAAAAAAACGGTCATCGATCTTTATCTTGATTATCACAAACGATTGTGTGTATGGTTAAAGGCTTTTTCTGTTTCATAAAACTCGTCTTATATGCAGTTATTCAGAAGAGTTATAAAGAGGCCCCTGGCATGACTGACCCGAAAAAATCAACGGTTATCACCTCCCACATCAATGCTGATTTCGATGCCCTGGCCTCCATGCTGGCCGCCCAGAAGCTCTACCCGGATTCCCTGGTCGTCTTTCCAGGCTCCCAGGAAAAAAATCTGAGGAACTTTTTCATCCAGTCGATGGTCTATCTTTTGAATATCGCGAGTGTCAAGGAGATCGACGTTGACAAAATTGAACGACTTGTCCTTGTGGATACCAAGCAACCCCATCGGATCGGCAAATTTGAATCCATTTTGAACCGACCCGACCTGGAAATTCACATTTACGATCATCACCCTCCCATGGAAAACGACATCGAAGGTCAAATCGTTGTCCAGGAGCCGGTGGGTGCCACCGTGACACTGCTGACAGAAATTCTAAACAAAAAAAATATTGATATTACCCCGGACGAGGCCACCATCATGTGCCTCGGCATCTACGAAGACACGGGCTCATTCACATTCCCATCCACCACTGAAAAAGACTTCAGGGCCGCTGCCTTTCTCCTCTCCAAGGGTGCCAACCTCAACATGATATCCAACCTCATCTCCAGGGAAATCAGCCCCGAACAGGTGGCCATCCTGAATGATATGATCCAGGCATCCACCAGCTATCATATCAACGGTATCGAGGTTATATTTACCAGCGTGACAACCGACCAGTATGTACCCGACTTTGCTTTTCTGGTTCACAAAATGGTCAAAATGGAAGATATCGAAGCCATTTTTGCCATCGCACAGATGGAAAACAAAGTCTACATCGTGGCCAGGAGTAGAATACCGGAAGTCGACGTGGGGGATATTGTCACCAGCCTGGGCGGAGGTGGGCATACATATGCCGCAGCAGCGTCCATCAAAGACAAAACCATCACCCAGATTGAACAGGCCTTGCTCGAATTACTGTTTGACAAGGTCGAATCAAGACGCCTGGCCAAGCATCTCATGTCTTCACCAGCGATCATGATCGATGAAGAAGTCTCCTGTAAAGATGCCGCGGAGCTGCTGACGCGATACAATATAAATGCCGTGCTCGTCACAAAAAAGGGAAGTCGCACCTTGTCTGGCATCATATCCCGCCAGATCATCGAAAAAGCGCTTTATCATAAGCTTCACGACGTACCCGTTCGCGAATACATGACCACCGAGATGGTGTCTGTGGCGCCGACAGCGGACATTCTCGAGATTCAGGAAAATATTATCGAGAGCAAGCAACGGATCCTGCCGGTCATCGACCAGGAGAACATTGTCGGTGTTGTCACCCGAACCGACCTTCTGAACGTTCTGGTAAGCCAGCAGAAGGTTGATGACAGATCCACCATACGCCAAAGCCAGCAGCAGATCCGTGCCAGGAAGCGGAATATCCTGAATTTCATGAAAGAGCGCCTCTCTCAAAAACGCCTGAGTTTATTGAAAGATATTGGCCGGGTAGCAGATGAAATCGATTGTGCCGCCTATGTTGTCGGGGGGTTCGTGCGGGACCTTTTCCTGTACCGCTCCAATGAAGATATTGATGTCGTCATTGAAGGCGACGGCATCGCCTTTGCCAAAAAGTTTGCGGCGGAGGCAGGTGCACGAATTCATGCTTATGCAAAATTCGGCACCGCCGTTATCATCTTTCCAGATGGATTCAAAATCGACGTTGCCTCTGCAAGACTTGAATACTACAAGTTTCCGGCGGCGCTGCCCATCGTGGAAATGAGCTCCATTCGACTGGATTTGTTCCGCAGGGATTTTACCATGAACACACTGGCAATTCAGTTGAACGCCGATAAATTCAGCACACTTATCGACTTTTTCTCCGCCCAAAGAGATATCAAGGAAAAGGTTATCCGGGTACTCCACAATCTCAGTTTTGTAGAGGATCCTACACGGGTATTCCGTGCGCTCAGGTTTGAACAGCGCTTCGGCTTTACCATCGGAAAGCTTACGGCGGGACTAATCGAGAATGCCGTTAAAATGGACTTTTTCAAGCGACTCAGCGGCCGGCGGATCTTCACCGAAGTACGACTGATCCTGGAAGAAGAAAACCCGACCCCCGCCATTGTCCGACTTCATGATTACCAGCTTCTGCAGGTGGTTCACCCCTCCATAGGGCTTGATAAAAATTTGATTTCATTGTTGAATTCAACGCAAGAGGTCCTGGCATGGCACGATTTGCTTTTTCTGGAGGAATCCTATATAAAGTGGGCCATTTATTTTATGGTGCTCATCCAGCATTGTGATCAACAGACTACCCGTGAAATCTGTGATCGGCTGGAGTTGGCACCCCGTTACAGAAAAATTTTACTGAAAGACCGTTTTACGGCCGAATCCATCCAGAATCGGATGGAAAGAGACCTGCCCAAAAACGATAGTTCGCTGCACGGGCAATTAACCGGTCTGAGCATCGAAATGATCCTCTACATGATGGTCTGCGCCCGTAGCCGTAAAGTAAAAAGGGCCATTTCGCATTATGTAACAAAACTGAGACAGGTCAGAATATCGGTAACAGGAAAAGACCTCATGGAACGAGGCTTGAAACCAGGGCCCTTGTTCCGTGATATCATGCAGGCCGTATTGAATACAAAACTCAACGGCTTGGTTCAAACACGGGAAGACGAACTGGCATTTGTCGAAAAATATATTTCAAAACAGATACTCGGGTCCAAAGGGCCCAGCACTGGGTTACTCCTATAAGAAGTTTTATCACCAAGTATATGGATTCTTTATCGGACGCATTCCGGCAGAGCCAAATGTCTCTGGCCTGGCCAAAGGACCCGGTTTTTAATAATGGGAAAAAACTAAGGAGGAGAACAGCTACATGACCACCAAGAAAAAACGTGTTTTGAGCGGTATGCGCCCCACAGGCCCGCTGCATTTGGGAAATCTTCATGGCGCATTATTGAACTGGGTAGATATGCAGGAAACCTACGACTGCTTTTTCTTTATTGCCGACTGGCATGCACTGACAAGCGACTATGAAAACCCCGGCCAAATATCCGGCTATACCCGGGAAATTATCAAGGATTGGTTGAGTGTAGGACTATCACCAGAAAAAAGTACCCTTTTCGTTCAATCAGATATCAAGGAGCATGCTGAGCTTTTCCTGATTTTCAGCATGATTACACCGGTGCCGTGGCTGGAACGGAACCCGACATACAAGGACCAGATGATTCAGTTAAACAATAAGGACCTGTCAACTTTCGGGTTTTTAGGGTATCCCGTACTCCAGGCAGCCGATATCATCATGTATAAAGCCAATGGCGTTCCGGTGGGAGTGGACCAAGTGCCCCATGTGGAAATCACACGGGAAATTGCCCGCAGGTTCAACTATTTTTATGGCAATGTGTTCCCCGAACCCGAAGCCATACTGACACAAACACCGAAAATTCTCGGTCTGGACCGTCGAAAAATGAGTAAAAGCTACAACAATGCCATCTACCTCTCGGATAGCCCCGAAGAAGTGGCAACCAAGGTGTCGCAGATGATAACAGATCCG
>JASJGV010000269.1:0-2518 GCA_033791325.1 Desulfobacterales bacterium
ATCAAGCGAAAAATAGCTTTGTTTTTTAAATCCAAACTTTTGGGCGATCAAGGCGGCCGGAAAGGATTCAACCAGGGTATTGAATTTATTCACGGAACTATTATAGCGGTTTCTTGCCTTTTGTATATCTTCCTCAATTTCATTTAAATTGTCTTGCAGATCCATGAAATTGGCATTGGCCTTAAGGTCAGGATATGCTTCAGCCACAGCCAAGATTCCGCGCAGTGATTTTGATATTTGGCTCTCTTCCTCTACGCGAGTGGAGATGTTGGTCGACCCGGTTCGATGCTCACTTGTCGATGTCAGGATTTTAGCTTCGTGCGCGCTGTATTCTTCAATTGCTCGTATCAAATTAGGTATCAAATTAAAGCGCCGCTTTAACGCAACATCAATACCACTCCAGGCTTCCTCGATCCTGTTTTTAAATTTGATAAACCGATTATACGTTCCAATGAGCCAGAAAACAGATACGAACAGAATAAAAATAGAGAAAATAATTATCGGTTCCATAACAACTCCTTCTTTAAAGAATCTTTCGCCTATGGGAAGATAGAATCAAAAAATGCTTTCGGCTCATAGAGTTGACCGTTCACAGAAATCACTGTCATATGCTGTAACAACCGCGGTCTTCATATCAGAAATAGTATGAAAAGAACAGATAAGCTATCCCACGAAAACGAACCCTTCCGAAACCCGTGCTGCCGCCAACTATATTTTAATCGATTCCTCGTACATGTTTAGGAAAATTAGCACAGATTTTATCAAATGCCGGTTCCATCATGTACGCAACATATCACCAACTGACTTGAACCTTAAATATTGTTGACTAAACCCCTACGGTTTGTTTATAAATACAGAAACTATTTCTAATTTACCAATCCATTTGACATAAAGCGGTTCTCGATTTGCAGAATTAAATCCGATTTCCCAACTGTTTTTTTGCGCTCCTTCGAATCACATCCCCACTTCGTTCTTATGAAACCGTAAAAAGAAAGATTGAAATATGGAAAATGAACGGAGGAGATTTACTCGGTTGGTGTTCAAGAGAGATGAGATTCAAGTATTCAGTGATGACCTCATATTATTTGGCAAACTCAATGATATAAGCAATGGCGGTTTATCATTTCGATATACCCCTATTGCAGGCAAAAATATGGACACTAAGTCTATTAACATTTTACCTAACGGTAAGGATCAATTCAATCTTTACCATATAGTTTGTCTAACAATTTATGATATATCCGCTTTTGAAGAAGGCCAAAATCTCACGGGTAATGAGAAAAGGCAATGTGGTATTAAGTTTTTCGAGTTTAAGGAAAATCAGAAAGACAAATTGGCGTTTTTACTGAAAAATTATGCCGTTGAATCATTTGACAGTTCATCTGGTTCAGGAAATGAGCCAGGTGCTGAATTCGGTAATCAAGGGATGACCGGGCGCTAATCCATCTTTGTCGCTGTTACCTGGGTCTTTGCCACACCGTTAAAAAGCAGGCCCTCAATTTCGAAATAAATTGTTTCCCTCTTGCAAACAATACATGCCTGAAAACATAAACAACCTGCGGATTCCCGTATGGGTAGACAAGTAAACGGTGAGACGTTTCATGAAAAAGAATCTACTCATTGAGATGTTTGCCTGTCTTTTTGTCATCGGCTGCGTCATCTCATTGGGTGGCGCCAAGACGGATGATGCCAGGATTGTGAACGCCTCTGTGTATGATCCGCTGAATGCCACCTACATCGTCGAGGGTCAAAAAATTCGATTGATCGATGGCCATAGTGAAACAGAATCTGCACCCGGTTCAGCAAGCAAAATCATCACCTCCGTTTTTGGTAAGCCTGTCTATGGAAACATAGACGGCGAAGGCGATGTGGACGCTGCGCTGATTTTAACCCACGATTCCGGGGGCAGCGGAACCTTTTTCTATGTGGCGGCCGCGCTCAACGTTAACGGTTTTTATTGGGGTACCCGAGCAATCCTGCTCGGCGACCGGGTGGTGCCGCAAAATATCAGTGTTCGCAACGGTGTGATCGTTGCGAATTATGCCAACCGCAGACAGGACGAGCCCATGGCGGCCCCACCCTCTGTCGGCACGTCAAAATATCTGGTTCTTGAGCGAAATGTGTTGAAAGCGGCCCCCTCCCTTATCGACGGAGAAAAGGTTCTTGACGGTTGGGTAACAATCGGTCACGAAGTGCGAACATTTTCACCGTGTTCGCAGGCGAGAGCGCTTTGGATCCCGGGAAATTCACCGGCGTTGAGTGAAGTTATGGCAGCCTATCGAAAAGCACTCCCCAGTCCAATACCGGACACACCGCTTTTCATGACGCTTGCCGGCAAGATTGCAGGGCCTCCCTCCGATGGCTTCGGGGCGGATTACGAAGCGTCTTTTTTTGCTGCACAGCTTGTTCAGGTGTTTCCCCAAGGGAACTGTAAAAGTGATTTGATCTATATGGATTCACCACTCCCGGGGGGGCTTGTCGCGTCACCCCTCATGATCCGCGGTCATGCAAGGGGCAA
>JASJGV010000270.1:0-5128 GCA_033791325.1 Desulfobacterales bacterium
TTCAAGCGGCTAGAAAAAATTGTGGAATCGTTTGAAAGATTTACAATCATTGCGGAAAGCGACGATTATCTCCACATTGAATGCAAGTCGGCAATCATGGGGTTTGTCGATGACGTGGAGTTTTACTTCCCGGAAGAGAAAGTAATCCACGTGCGCTCAGCATCCCGGCTCGGGTATTCCGATTTCGGCGTTAACCGGAAGCGGGTGGAACAGCTACGAAAACTGTTTACCCCTTAGTTGCATAAACAACATGGCAAAAAATTAGATAATGGACCGCAATTATTGCCAATATCATAGCAAAATAACAAATTCTTGGATACCTCCATTGGTGAATTCGAAGGACGGGGTCGATTTTGCCATGTTGTTTACCCTTCGGGAAAGCCGGAGAACATCAGATCCGGTGTTGTCAAGGGTTCGCGGTAAACAACTACAGCTTTGCCCTCGACGCCTTGGCTCTGAAGCCCTCCGGCTTTTGCAACGTTGGGGTCAACAGACCTCCTTGTAGCTACGGCAACCTCGAAAATCGCTCAATTTGGGTTATATTTGCCTTAAGATTTTATCCCTTATAAGGTTTAATCAGTGCCGGGTCCTTTGGGCCCGGGCATCACTTCGGGTGGTAGCCAATGGATCAGAAACAGGAACATAAGGGTGTCGGCCACAGGCAGCGCTTGAGAGAAAAATTTCTGGAAACCGGGTTGTCCGGATTTCATGATTATGAAGTGATTGAGCTGCTATTAACACTTGGGATGCCCCGCAAGGATTGTAAGGAGACGGCGAAATCGGCCCTGAAACGATTCAAGACTCTCCAGGGGGTTTTCGAAGCATCTTCCCGGGAGTTGCGAGAGATCAAAGGGATTGGTGAGAAAAACCTTTTCGGTATCAAGTTAATCAAAGCGGCAGCGGATCGTTATTTAAATGCAAAAATTGTCCGGAAAGATCCCATCAATAACTCAAAGGAGTTATACGCATATCTCACAGTCAGCATGCGGGATAAGAGCAGGGAATGCTTTAGGGCTGTTTATCTGGATGCCAAGAACAGAATTCTCGCCACAGAAACGCTTTTTCAAGGAACCTTGACCGCCAGTTCTGTATACCCGAGAGAAGTTGTCCGTGCAGCGCTTGACCACCATGCCGCTGCACTTATCTTCGCGCATAATCACCCATCCGGCGACCCCGAGCCTTCTGAAGAAGATATCGCCATCACACGGAAACTTATTTTTGCCTGTCAAATGATGGGCATCGCAGTTCACGAACATGTAATCATTGGACATAATCGATACTTCAGTTTCGCCGATCAAGGCTATATGAAGCGATTGAACAGGGAATATGAAAGAAGAGAAACCGAATTGTCCAGCCTGCTTCGGTAATCTGGAAATTGTCTTTCCGGAAGGTGAGGACGGCCTCAGGGTATCTCCTGAAACCTGTATGGCGTGTCTGCGGAAAACAGAATGCCTGAGAACCGCCATGAAAGGAAAGGCCGGTATCAACGTGCGTGAAGAAACCGTTGACAGAGCGTATACCTCCGGGTCAATGGGATTTATTGAACGCTGGTCGAGAAAAAAGGAATTGAACCGCCGTTTTAAGCAACAGGTCAAAAGAGAGAAAAAATCGTAGCACGATTTTATAGGACGCGACTGTGTCGCTTACTTGCGAAAGGATAAAATTCCTATCCCTGCAGTAAGCTTCAGGGATTCTGGAATTTTTTCCGAAATTCTTCGGACTTCAACACCGCACATTCGCAAAAAAATGGGTCTTAATCTATTCTTTAAATGGTAAGCACGGAGGGATGTACCATGAGAACCATCAAGGACATCGATATATCTAAGAAAAGAGTCTTTATCAGGGTCGATTTCAATGTGCCTCTCGACAACGAACAACGGATTACGGATGACGCCAGAATAGCTGCGGTGCTGCCGACACTGAAATATGCACTGTCCCAGGAGGCTTGCGTGATTCTTGCCTCACACCTGGGGCGGCCCAAGGGTCAGGTCAAAACGGAATTCAGCCTGCAGCCGGTGGCCCGTCGTTTAGGCGAGATCCTCGGTCGGGAAGTGATGATGGCTCCAGATTGTATAGGCGAGGATGTAACTGCGTTGGCCGACGGTATGGAAAGTGGCCAGGTACTGTTACTGGAAAATCTCCGTTTTCACCAGGAGGAACAGCAAAACGACAGTGTTTTCGGGAAATCCTTGGCCGCTATCTGTGATGTTTATATCAACGATGCCTTTGCCGTGTCCCATCGTGCCAATGCTTCGGTGGTATCCATCACGGAACATGCGCCAATCTCTGCAGCGGGAATGCTCCTGAAAAGAGAACTCGATTTTTTTGATACAGCCATGAAGAACCCAGTTCGTCCGCTGGTGGCAATTGTGGGTGGTGCCAAGATATCGAGTAAACTTTCCGCACTGAAGAATATGCTGCAGCATGTGGACAAGATCATCGTGGGTGGAGCCATGGCAAATACTTTTATCAAGGGCAGTGGCTGTGATGTGGGCAGATCGATGATAGAAGAGGACCTGGTGGACACCGCCGCAGACCTTGTCGGAAAAGCCCGGGAACGCGGTGTTAAATTCTATATGCCGGTGGATGTTGTCGCCGCAGACCGGTTGGATCCGGATGCAGCACTGAAAAATGTTCCGGTACAGGAGATTCCCCCGCAATGGTTGGCGACAGACATAGGACCGGCCACATCGTGTCTTTTTTCCGAAGTACTGCAGGATGTCGGAACTATTATCTGGAACGGGCCCATGGGGGTGTTTGAAATGGCACCTTTCAGTCATGGCACCTTTGACCTTGCCCGGGCGGTTGGAGAATCAAAGGCCACATCCATCATTGGTGGCGGAGAAACCGGAAGCGCCGTAAAAAAAGCCGGTACAGCCGACCAGATGTCATATATATCGACAGGTGGCGGTGCATTCCTGACACTTATGGAAGGACAACAACTGGTGGCAGTCGCGGCATTGGAGAGAGCCGCCTCTTCGGAAACGTCATGAAAGTATCGGGTTTCCGTAACTTGACAGACAAGTGGGGCCTGGTTCTTTTGGGTATTCTTCTTGTCCTGGGCCTGCTGCTATTTTATTTTGGTGGAGACCTCTGGTCGCTGGTTGTCCGCTTTTTTAATTTCCTTTCGGACAGGGAAAAAACCAGCGCCTATATCCAGGGATTCGGCCCTGCGGCCCCGTTGGTATTTATGCTGGTACAGATTCTTCAGGTTTTACTGGCGCCAATACCCGGTGAGGCAACCGGCTTTGTCGGAGGGTACCTGTTCGGCGTTGGCAAGGGATTTCTTTTTTCGAGTATCGCACTAAGTGTCGGTTCCATCATCAACTTTGGTGTCGGTCGTTTTTTAGGGAGGCGGTATGTGAGAAAAATGATACCGGCCAGGTATTTGGCGCGATTCGATATGATTGCCGGGCGAAAAGGTGTCTTAATTGTTTTTATGTTGTTCGTATTTCCAGGACTCCCAAAGGACTACCTGTGTCTGTTTCTGGGCCTGAGTTTTCTCCCGTTCAAATTATTTTTTTTGATGGCAACTATCGGCAGGATGCCGGGAACGTTTATCCTGAGCCTGCAGGGAGCCATGCTGTTCGAACAGAATTACTGGATACTGGCCCTGGCGACAGGGATCTGTTCCGGTATCGTCCTGCTTGGTTACCGATACCGTGAATCTCTCTATGTCTGGATAGAAAAACAAAAATAAAAATATGTAACAATATTTTTATGCAAATCTCTCTTTACCTACCTGCATTGCCTATTCCTATTGGTTGATTATTTCTTGATTTAGTGGTATAATACGGCCATTATTTTCTAAATACAGGAGAGCGGCATGGCATTTTGGGGTGTTAGAGAAGAGTTGAGCCGTGCAAACCAACTGAGACGTTCCTATTATGAGCTCTTGAGAGACGAGCTCGATCAATTTGTTCTGCAGTACGCGCTTGTGGACTCATTTAATAATTTTGTGTCCAAAAAAGAAAGGTATCCCTTTGTAGCAAAGCGCGAGTTAAAGCCGCGTGCCCGAATACCCGATCTGGAATACGGAAGTCACAACACCTTTCTGCTCCTTTTCGTAGAGGAAGCGGTCTCCGCCATTCACAAAAAATATATTCGATTTTTTGATGTCAACAAAACAACCCTGGCCAATCTTCTCAATTCGCAGGCGCTGACACTTTCCGAAAAATACGATAGAAGTCAGAAATATCTGGAGTCGGTTCAATTTTTAAATTTTCTAAAAGATCTTCTTCCTGTGGATTATGCACTGCTTATCCAGCGGGACCAGGCCAGCAAAAAGAAGCATCAATATGCGCTGTCCCATTTTCATGTACGGATAGACTGGCCGATAGCCGAAGCCGCTGAGGACCTCGCCAAGAGCCTTCGTTATGTTTCTCAGGACCTTTACGAGAAAGGGGATAAGTTTGCCGAGGATGTTCAAAAGAAGTATTTTGAATATTACGGTGTCCCTGTCATGGTTGGTGGAAGACGCACAGCAGCCATTGTGGCGGCCCAGTACTTTAAACGGATCAACTGTATTACCACGGTTTATGTCGGCAGCAGTGAGTCAAGAGCGTTGATCCGGATATCTGAACGAGGGACTTCGCGGATCGTACTCATGCAGTTCAACGAGACAGAAATCAATGATATTGCAGCAAGCAACAGGATCAAACCGCAAACCTTTAAAAAGAATTTTGTTGTCGCCAAATACAGAAAAAAGAGCATCTGTATGTTTCAGACCACATATGCGTACACCAACCATGCCCGACCGCCCGATGACGGGAAACTACGGGATATCAAGCCGGACCTCAACTGGCTTTCGGTCAGCGGACAGCACATTCTTCCTAAACCGGGCGCCTGGAAGTATGCACCCATACCCCTGAATCTTATCTACACATAATTGTTTCTATGAAACGTCTCCCTGCGGTCGACATTTCATAGAAACGATTATTATATTAGGTCAGCATCGCCCGAATGAAAAATTGAAGGAAAGGAATATGTCTGAACTCATTTTATCCATCGACCAGGGTACCACTGGAACCACGGTACTTCTGATTGACGAAAATCTCAACGTTCGTGGGAAAGGATATCGAGAATTCCGGCAGATATATCCGGAGCCCGGATGGGTCGAGCATGATCC
>JASJGV010000271.1:0-4994 GCA_033791325.1 Desulfobacterales bacterium
AGTTTTAGGTTTTAGGAATTGGCTGGGCACAAAGACGACAGTCCCTTGCGGTAAGCTGGGAGCAGCAGTGAATAATGTCATAGGGATCATGGCGAGGAAAGAACCTAATGAATCACACCGATTACATGGAAATAGCTATTCAGGAGGCTCTAAAGGCTGAAAAGAAAGGTGAAGTTCCGGTGGGTGCCGTATTGACTGACTCAGGAGGGCACATCCTGTCCACCTCTCACAACCAGCCCATTTCTCTGTCGGATCCCACCGCTCATGCCGAAATTCTGGTGTTGCGAAAAGCCGCTGCCAGCACACATAATTACCGGTTGTTAAGCACCTTACTATATGTTACGGTTGAGCCTTGTGTAATGTGCATGGGTGCTATCATTCATGCCAGGGTATCGACAGTTGTTTTTGGTACAAAAGATTCAAAATGGGGAGCTGCCGGCTCCCTGTATCATTTTGCACAAGACAGTCGGTTGAATCATCGGCCCCAGGTCATCGGCGGTATCTGCCAGGATACCTGCCGGCGGCTTTTACAGAATTTTTTTAAAAACAAACGCATGCGTAAAATCGTGTAGTAAATTTTTTATACGCAACAATGCCGCTCTATAAGGAGTCAACAATGCCGAACGTTGTTATCGTTGGAACCCAATGGGGGGATGAAGGAAAAGGAAAGGTCGTAGACCTCCTTGCGGAACACGCTGATGTTGTGGTGCGGTTTCAGGGTGGAAACAATGCCGGTCACACCATGGTTGTTCAGGGCAAACAGTTTATCAGCCATCTGGTACCTTCCGGTATCCTGCAGGGAAAAACCTGCTACCTTGGAAACGGCATGGTGATAGATCCGGGTGTTCTCATCGAAGAGCTCGACTATCTGAGCGACCATGACATACCCGTCGGGCCTGACCGGGTACGAATCAGCGAAAAAGCCCATGTGATCATGCCATATCACCAAAGTCTTGACCACGCCCGTGAAATAAAAAAAGGTGACAACAAGATCGGTACCACCGGTCGCGGTATCGGCCCCTGCTATGAAGACAAGGCAAGCCGACGGGGTATCCGTTTTATCGAACTCACGAATCCGGATGTTTTTGCCGAAAGGGTCAAGAACATTCTGGAAGAAAAAAACTTCACCCTGGAACAATTCCTTTCTGCCGCACCCCTGAAAGCTGAAGATATCGTCGAACGATACACCGCCTATGCCGCCCGTCTGGCACCATATGTCGGGAATATTTCCGTTGAACTGCACAACGCTTTGAGAAGCGGGAAGCAGATTTTGTTCGAAGGTGCCCAGGGGACACATTTGGATATCGACCATGGCACCTATCCTTTTGTCACATCGAGCAATACCTTGTCCGGAAATGCCTGCTGCGGCGCGGGGATTGGACCGAAAGAAATACACCATGTCATCGGTATTGCCAAGGCGTATACCACCCGTGTGGGGCGTGGCCCCTTCCCTTCAGAACTTTTTGATGACATTGGCGACACCATCCAGGCAAAAGGCGCTGAATTCGGAGCTACAACCGGTAGAAGACGGCGATGCGGGTGGCTCGATACCGTCATTCTCAACAACGCCGTCCGGCTGAACGGATTGACAGGACTGGCCGTGACCAAACTGGATGTCCTGGATGGCCTGGAAGCGCTCAATATCTGCACCGGTTATGAACTCCGGGGAAAAACACTCGATTATTTTCCCGGTGATCTCCAGATGCTCGGGAAATGTAAACCGATTTATGAAACACTTCCCGGATGGTCAGAAGACATCTCCGGTATTCGAAATTATAATGATCTACCGGAAAATACGAAAAAATACCTGAAACGGATCGAGGAAATTGTGGAAACCCCGGTCCAAATCATATCCATAGGGCCTGCAAGGGATGAAACCATTATACTGAAAAATCCCTACACAGCCTGATACTTATATGCGAACGGATGTAAATCGAATATCAAATCTTTATGGGTGACCAAACTCCAATCAAGTAACAACCAAACACTAAGCATCATTATCGCTTGACATTGGGTTTTCAGTGAAATAAAAGAGGCACCGCAAGCATGTCGGGATGTGGCTCAGTCTGGTAGAGCACAGCGTTCGGGACGCTGGGGTCGCTGGTTCAAATCCAGCCATCCCGACCACTAAATAAAAAAGGATTCGAGGGTGGCCGAGGGTATACGTCGACGGCGGCATCCTCACTTTCCAGAAGGCAGTCTTTGGCTTGAATCCTCAGACCCTTCTTTCATCGCTGCCTCCCACCCCAGTATGGCTTTTTTCCTCTCCTTGCCGCCATCATAATTTCCAAATTCACCTATTTTTCTGATAACACGATGACAGGGTATCAGGAAAGGAATCGGGTTCTTTCCCACAGCATTACCCACAGCTCTCGCGGCTTTGGGCTTCTTGATCTGCCTGGCGACATCCTCGTAGCTGACCACGTTTCCTAAAGGGATTTTCAACAGGGCTTCCCACACCTTTAACTGGAAGTTGCTACCTTTAACATGCAAGGACAAGGGTGCAACACCTGCATTTGGATGGAAATCAAAGATTTTCTTCATGAACACATGACTTCTTTTGGGCTTAAAAACAATATCCGCTTTGGGCCATCGTTCTCGAAGACCCTGGACAGATGGATTTATCCGGCCATCCGGCTGGAATTTCAAATAGCAGATACCACGTTCGGTGGCACCCAGCAGACAATACCCGAATGGGGATGGATGACATCCATAGTAAATCTCCAGGCCTTCCCCTCCCCTCTTGTACTCTCCCGGTGTTACCGCTTCACACACCACGAACAGATCATGCAGACGACTTCCGCCTGACAATCCGGTATCATAGGCCGTGTCCATAACAGAGCAGGCATTCCCCAACAGTTTTTTGGCATACTCCTTGGTAATATATTGCAGAAAGCGTTTGGGACTGATGCCGGCCCACCGGCTGAACATCCGTTGAAAATGATAGTCGCTCAGATGAACACTCGCAGCAACGTCACCAAGAGCGGGTTGGTGATGCGCATTTTTTTTGAGGTAAGCAATCGCTTTTTCGATACGATAATAATCTTGTGAGAGTTGCTTCAGGGTCGTATTTGACATCTTCGCTCTCCTGATACATTCGTTGAGTGATTATATATAACGCGCGCCGCTATAAGCTGTTTTGGCTGGAAATCTTGCCACAACATATTTCATGCACCAGCATCTCCGGACAAAACAACAGAACGGAACTATGCTATGCTGCGATCATCTGTATTTCAACCCGATTCTTGCGCTAATAAAATCGTAGCACGATATTAGGATAGAACTGAGTGTCAGAGAAGACTGCGGAAGGTGGATTTTTGAAATAAAGCTCTAAGCGATAGGCTTTAAGCTGCCTACCGCTTAGAGCTTACAGCTGAATGCTTAGGGCTTTAAATACGGTTCGGTATTACTCTGAATCATGACAGTTTCACCATAAGGCGCCATCTCCGGCATCAGAAATCTGAACTCATATATCGCAAATTGGATTTTATCACCACTCTTGAGCCGCATGGGCGTATTTTCGTTGACCTTGAAGTCGTTTAGTCTTGTGCCATTCGTGCTGCGATGATCCTCGAGATAGTAATAGCCATTCCTGTAGTCTATGGTCGCATGCAAACTGGAAATGGAATCTTTTGGGATGACGATATCGTTGCTCTCATCCCGACCTATCTTTACGACCTTTTTTTGAATCGGGAGAGACAAATCAGTCTCCGTCACCACATTTTCGGTATCAATGAGTTCTGCCTGACCTTTCGGAGGTTCCTGGGGTGGCAAAGCATCCGCCAAGTTTTTTATGGTCTGCCCCCTGGTAAAATCTCTTTTTTTATTCAGATATATTAAAAAAACAATGATGATGACAATGATAATGAGACCCGATAAAACCAGCGGTCCCGGATTATATATATTGATAGTTTCCACGCGTGGCGGGGATGGGACAGACTGTCGAATAATAATCGGTTTGACCTGAATCGGTTCTGCTTTGCCTCCAGTCGACTGGTCGGCTTCTGCCTTGGGAGTGCTGATAATCCGATTTATTTTTTCAAATACAGCAGGTATGTCCTCACTGTTAAAAGTCCTGAAATATTCACCTTCTGTTTTCAAGGCAATGGTCTGAATAAGCCGATAATCGGCCATCTCTGTAAATGCTATACCAAATACGCGAATACCGGCTTTCTTGCAATCCATGGAAAGCTGGTCTCTCAACCACGCTTCTCCAGCAAGGTCCTGTTCCTTATCACCGGTATCGACAATTCCATCGGTGAGCAGAATAATAATTTTTTCTGCATCCTCACGACCATTTGATTTTAGTTCATAAATAGCCCTCTCAACGCCGGATGGGGTGTTGGTGAACAGGCCTTTATAATCAATTCTATCGAGACTTTTCATGAACCTTTCAACATCAGCAACCGTATCCATGCTGCTCAGCGTTTCGATGAGGGTTGCTTCCCGGTCAAAGATGAGCATGCCGACCCGGAAACCCTTTTTCAGGTTCATCAAAAACTTCGTAACAACTTCTCTGGTAATAAACTGTGGATCATTGGCAATCATACTCCCGGAGTTATCCAGAAGAAAAAGTACATCTACCTTCAAGGGCTTATTCGCATCGCTTTTCATCTCGGCTGGTAGTTTCGGTATTGGGAATGATTCGGGCTCTTTTATTTCCTGTGCAAAAATACCCCAACCACAAACCACCAGCAGGCCCATCGCCAAACAGATGAAGATACAGATTTTACGGATCGCTCTTCCTTCAGATTTCATATTCACATCCTTTTCAGATCTCAGAATCGTGCCAAAAAGATTATGTTCAGGGCTCTTGAAATGTCAAGGGTTTTCCGGACAACCACGATTTGTTTCATTGACATGATGATAAGATTAGCATATTTTATTTGATGGCGTATGCAGCGACTATGTCGCTTTTTTTTAATAGTGTACCAATTTTTCTAATGTTAAAAGATGTATATTTAACAATTTAATATAAAGATAAAAACATTACG
>JASJGV010000272.1:0-3484 GCA_033791325.1 Desulfobacterales bacterium
CGCAACATTCTTTATATTCCTGACAAAAGGGGGGCCATGCTGGCACATCGATCGGTTCTGTATGCAAGACCCGGGTATGAGAAAAAATGTGTGGACTGTCATAAAAACCTGGTTCACAATCCGAAACCGAATTATGAATATAAGCAATACAAAACAACTTATCGGGGACTGGGCATTTAACCCGAATATTTCATGAGCAATGAAAGGGGGAAAATTATGAGACAAAGAGCATTCCTGATGATGCTTATCCTGACCTGTGTCACGGTGATGTTCTGCTTGTCGACCGCCATGGCACAGAACATTCCAAAAACCAAGGAATTCAGGATCGAAAGAGCCATGCCAAAAGAAGCCGTCGCCTGCATTGAATGTCACAAACGGGAACACCCGGGACTCTTTGCTGACTGGGCTCGCAGTCGTCATGCAAGCGCCAACATCACCTGCCTTGACTGCCACCAGGCCGAAGAATCAGATATGGATCTGAGTCGCGAACACTTCAAGCAGTACCAGCGTTCCGATCATCCTTTCGGTACCAAAGAATACAAAGTGCCCATCACGGCGGTGGTAACACCCAAAGACTGCTCCCGTTGTCATCCTGACGAAGCCAAGCAATACAGTGTCAGCAAACATGCCAATACCATGGAGATCATATGGAAGATCGATCCATGGCTTAACAAGGGCATGAATAGTGATATTGAAAGATCTACGGGATGCTATCATTGCCACGGAACCATATTGAAGATGACCGACGGCAAACTTGATCCGGAAACCTGGCCGAATACTGGTGTGGGCCGAATCAACCTGGATGGAAGCAAAGGCAGTTGTACAAGCTGTCATACCCGCCACATGTTTTCGGTTATGGAAGCACGCAAGCCTGAAGCATGCGGGCAGTGCCACCTGGGGCCTGATCATCCCCAAATTGAAATCTTCATGGAATCTATACATGGCGACAGCTATACGGCTCACGGTGATGATTACAACTGGACCGCCGCTCCAGGCACATGGTCGCCGGGCGTCGATTTTCGTGGCCCCACATGTGCTTCCTGTCACATGTCCGGTGCTGGAACCACCCTCACAAGTCATGACGTGACAGAACGACTATCCTGGGAAATTCAAGCGCCGTTGACGATTAGACCTGCCGATTTCAAACCTTTTCCAGCCAAAAACAACTGGGAGACAGAACGTGATAAAATGAAAGAGGTCTGCACCCAGTGCCATGGCAATACATGGGTGGATGATCACTATGTCAAGCTGGACAGGGTTGTCGAAGAATATAATGAAGTTTATTTCAAACCGGCAAAAAAGATGCTGGACCAGCTATATGAGAAGGAGCTGCTGGATAAAACCAAATTCTTCGATGAACGTCTTGAGGTTGAATACTACGAACTCTGGCATCACGAAGGTCGAAGGGCCCGCATGGGTACTGCCATGATGGCTCCGGATTATGCCTGGTGGCACGGGTTTTATGAGTGTAAAAAGCGCTTCAGTAATTATATGGAGGAAGCCAACCATCTCATAGATACCAATCAGAAAGCCTATGTCGCAAAAGACTTTCCGAATGCAACCGGCAGCACCACCAAGCCTAAGGAGGTGTTCCCAGACAATTAAAAGTCATATCAAAAATGACTTTTAATTAATCAACAAAACAATATAGGGCATCCCATCAATGATGAGATGCCCTGTTTTTTTGCATAAATCATGCATCGATTGTTAAATAAAATGTGGTTTCAAAATATCAGATCACGCCCAAGAACAAGGCGTGGGTCAACGAAAAAGCGGAGCATACTTGACGTATGTGAGTATTTTGAGGCGGTCCACAACGCCGTTATTGGGTGTTAGATGATGTTTTAAAACCATTTTTTTAGGGTGTCACACCGAATCTAAGCCACTTAAATTTCTTCTGATTCTCTGCCGAAACACGCTCCCCGACACGTGCCATAAAAACATTTTCAGATTTCAGACAGATATTCGGTTCGTTGGTCTGGAGTTCTTGAAACCCGAATGGTTCAAACAGCCTGATGAGCATTCTCCGATAATCCAAGGCGGATTTACCGGTGCCGTCCAGGTCCCAGGTCCATGAGTAACCAACCATATATATGATTAGATTCTCTACATTGGGGGCACTCATCAGTGACGCCAGAATTCTGCTCGCAATTCCATACGATCGATATCGTCTGCATACTTCGATGGCTTTAACTTCCATCATCAACCCGGGCTCAATTTCCTGCCAGCGATCACCTTCCTCAGGATGATTCAATACGCCAAAGCCGACGATATTGTTATCTTCCAGAGCCAAGGAAACATTTGCATTTTCCTGGGTCGAATTATTCTCGAGACTCTCTCTTTTGGTATACAAGGACTTATATTGGGCGTGCATACCGAACTCACTGTCAAATGTATAACGAGCTATTTCTTCAGGCGTGCAGAAAGAGCGAATGGAGATGTTAGGAGCAGGGTTGGAGGGTGTTAGATAAGGGTCCGAGTGTTCGAGGTTCCGAGAGGTCGAGGGTTTGTCTTCCGTAGAATGTGTCATGTCCTGCTCTCTATCCCCTCCACCCCTAATAATCAGTCCAGCTAGAATGTAATCGTTTGATCATGATCACCATGTCATGCTTGCTGCCATCCGGGCCAATAGCATAGTTTTTGAGTTCTGAACGTTGAAAGAAATCGAACTTCCTGACAGCCTCGATGGCCGCATCTTCCATTCCTCTCACCAGGTCCGTCCGGAGTGTTTCCAGCCCCTTGTCCATGGCAGCCTGGATCAAATCAAGTAATAACCAGGTTCCTAAGCGTTTGTTACGGAATTTTGGCATAACAACGATACGGAAACGTCCAACATGTCTGGTAACGCCGAATTCCCGTAAATGTAAACTGCCATGCCCGACCATCTCGCTATTACAAAGGGCGATAATAGAAAACACGGATCCCGCATTCATATTCACAATCCATTTCCGGACAACCTCGGGCCTGGTGGTGTCATAGCGCATACACCAGCGATCATTCTCAGGTATATTTTCATAAAATTGCTTCAGCAGAGATTCGTCATCCGATTCCAACGGTCTAATGACTGCTTCTTCACAATCCTTTAAGATACATTCTTTGGGGTATCTCACCGCTCGGCAACCTCCTTTTGAATTAATAGATATACGGGTCCAAAGGGCCCTGCACTGATTCAACCCTGAAAGGAATTAACATTAAGCACATTCATCGTGAGATAAATTCTAAATCCGAATATCGAAATACAAAACAAACCTAAATATCAAATGCTCAAATGTTTCAAACATCGTGCTTTACAAAGTATCTCCAAGGTTTTGTTTTGATCATTCGGATTTGGATCCTTACGGATAGTTCGTGCGAAATTAGTGCTTCGGATTTAAGAAACTACCGCTAAGAGCGACAACGTCGCGTTTTATAAAATCGCGCAGCGATTTTATTTTGGTTTTCCCATAACTTCAGCAAACATATCCATATCCCAGCTTTTGCATTC
>JASJGV010000273.1:0-5794 GCA_033791325.1 Desulfobacterales bacterium
CAACCCGCACCATCACCTTGGATTGATCCAGACCGTAAAACTGACGTAGGTTGGTGACGGTCGTTTCTGTCTTTTCTTCAATGCGCCTGAGGGTAATCCCCTTTTCAGTTTCCCGCAGAAGAATTTCTTTGTTGGCCACAACACCATTATCAAGAACTTCCGACAGAATTCTACTGATATAAAGAGCAATGTCATTCGTAAAGCCCTCTTTTTCGAGTACCGTGAAAGCACCGCTATTCAAGGTGATTCCAAGTTTTTTCTCGAACTCGGGCTTCTGATCCCAGATTATTTTATTGATCAGTTGTGCACGTGCTTCCTCGAGTCAACGCTTATCCATCTCTTTTTCAAGAAGCGACAATCCGGGGGGGTCCTCTGGATCAAAAACGCCCGGCATTTCCGAGATACCGTCCTGAACTGTTTTCTGCATGGTCTCGAAGGCATCGTTCACCTGCTGGGTCAACTCATCGGCAAGGGTTGTATGGTGATCATAAACCGTACGTACCGATTCCACAGCCATCTGCACATTGAGCTCGGTTGCAGCCCTGTCTTCAAACAAAAAGTCCTTGGGCGCCTTGATATCCGTATCAACAACATCGCCCAGCAGGTAGGCGTGCTGCTTTACAACCAGGCTTGGGTAGAGACTCACCGTAACAGTAAGGGTGATCGCCCCCAGCAACAGCCACTTGAAATAATCATTCAGGCGGTGGTATTTTTCCAGTTTTTTATTTCTTTTTTCCTGCCTCATGCGGTCCTTTGTTTTTCTATTTCCAGTTCTTCATAGGCTCTGATAATATCCTGAACCAGTTTATGTCGAACCACATCTGTTTTACTGAAGAATGCAAATCGAATGCCCTTGATATTGCCAAGAATGTTTTTGGTCTCGATCAGCCCGGATGGTTTGCTGGCCGGAAGATCAATCTGTGTAATATCGCCGGTGATGACAGCTTTGGAGCTGAACCCGATACGCGTCAAAAACATTTTCATCTGCTCTGACGTGGTGTTCTGGGCCTCGTCCAGGATAACAAAAGAATCGTTTAATGTTCTCCCTCTCATGAAAGCAATGGGTGCGACTTCGATGATACCTTTCTGGAGAAGACTCGAAACCTTTTCGAAACGCATCATGTCATGCAGTGCATCATACAGCGGTCGTAGATAGGGGTCCACTTTTTCCGACAGGCCTCCCGGGAGAAAACCAAGAGCCTCCCCTGCTTCAACGGCTGGTCGCGTCAGAATAATCCGATTGACGATCCCCTTGGATAGCGCGGAGACCGCCATGGCCATGGCCAGATATGTTTTTCCAGTTCCTGCAGGGCCGACACCGAAAACAATATCATTGTTCCGAATGGCATCGATGTATTCTTTTTGCGCCCGGCTTTTCGGGGTAATAGCACGGTCTTTGGATGTCACATAGACCGTGTCCAGAAAGATGGACCTCAGATCGGCGGTGTCGTCTTCAGTCAACACCCGTATTGCATAATCCACATCGTTCTCATAGACCGGGTAGCCTTCCTTCAGCAACCGATACAACTGATCCAGAATCTTCTTACCCAGTGTTGAGGCAATGGGGTCCCCCTGGACATGCACGGTATTGCCCCTGGCATGCATTTTGATATCCAGGGCGGCGGCGATTCTTTTTAAATTGTCGTTATGCTCACCAAAGAGGTGTCTGGCCAGTTCCACATCCGGATAGGTCGCTCTCTCCTGGTAATTTTCATCGTTCTTTGGCATGAAAACCCTCAACATGTTTATAAATGGATCAACTCTTTTAGAAATAATCTAAAGATATTTCTTAACATATCCGTTCAGACCATTGCAAATCACAAATTCGCCTGGGTCCAAATGAAAAATACCTTGACGAAAGGAACCCGTCTTTGTTAATTTATTTTGTTTCATTATTGAATCGCAATAGCGAACGCATTCTCCGTGGCTTGCTGCGGGCTTATTCAAAACACTGTCTCTGTAAAAATATATTTGTGCCATATGAATTCATTCGACATTCTCGTAAGCGTCATTTTCGGTTTTTGCCTGATCCGGGGTATCTTTAGAGGTCTTGTAAAGGAATTGTCCTCGATTATCGGGGTAATGGCAGGATATTATGCCGCCTACTCATATTACCCAGATGTGGCCAAGTTTTTGTCACAGTGGGTCCCCGTGGTCGAATATAGCAAGTTGATCGGATTTCTCATCATTTTTATCGGGGTTTTTCTGATCATCAGCATTCTCGGGGTCATCATAAAATACCTGATGAGCATCGCTTTTCTGGGCTGGGCCGATCGAATCAGCGGTGGCATCTTTGGTTTGATCAAAGGGCTACTCATCGCATCCGTGCTGTTTATCGTTTTCACCACCTTTCTTTCTAAAAACACACCGATTGTCAAAGATTCCATTGTAGCACCTTACCTGTCCCGTTTATCAACGCAAATGGCTAAGATCGTGGACAAAGACATGAAAACTGAATTTACCGAAAAATTTGAAGGTTTAAAAAAGGCTTGGAAGAAACACTGAACCATACCTCCCCCCCTTTTAAAAAAATCATTGACCTGATTGAAACCCTCAGGGGTGAAAATGGTTGCCCCTGGGACCGAAAGCAGACCCCTCCATCCACAGCCCGTTATCTTGTGGAAGAGGCCTTCGAACTCATGGACGCCATTCACGCGGACAATGTCGAAGATATCTGTGAAGAGCTCGGTGACGTTCTTTTCCTGGTCCTCTTCATCGCCGTCCAGTTTCAGTCCTCGGACCTATTCGATATCAAGACCCTGATCCAACACAATCTGGATAAAATGACCCGTCGTCACCCCCATGTTTTTGGTGAAGAAACAGCTGATACACCGGAACAGGTTCGGAAACGCTGGCATGAAATCAAACGCCGGGAAAAATCAGGTCAGCAGAACCATTCCATACTGGGGACCGTACCCAAAAACCTCCCGGCTCTCATGCGGGCTCACCGGATATCGGAAAGGGCGGCCCAAGCCGGATTTGACTGGGACAACATCAAGGATGTCATGCTGAAAGTGCAAGAGGAATGGGAAGAATTGAAGCAGGAGCTGAAAAAGGATCAAGAAGAGGCCGACAACCGTAAAGCGCTGGAACTGGAAATTGGAGATGTTCTGTTTACCCTCGTCAATGTAGCACGATTTGCGGGCATCCACCCTGAAACAGCCCTGGCATCCTCGACCCGGAAATTTGAAACCCGGTTCAATACCATGGAAAAGCTGGCCAAAGAGCGTCAAACCCTTTTTGAGGAACTCTCTTATGAGGACAAGCACCGCCTGTGGGATGAAGTGAAAAGGAGAGAGGGATCGCGATAAGGGTTCATTGAGTCTGTTGGGTCCAGGGTTGCCAAGATCCGTAAGCAGACAGCAGTTTCTCAGCAACGAAATATATACAGGCGAGGTTTCGACATTAATAGACTATCTATTTTGGGGGTCATCAATAACGATTTCAATAGCATTTGATGGACAAATCGTGTAGCAATCGCCGCAGACATCGCATTTGGTGTGGTCTATCATAAACGGATCATCATCTTGATAAATGGCC
The DNA here is from genome assembly GCA_033791325.1 of Desulfobacterales bacterium. GTDB lineage: Bacteria > Desulfobacterota > Desulfobacteria > Desulfobacterales > B30-G6 > B30-G6. Next base: position 3,541 of record JASJGV010000273.1, read on the forward strand.
TTAAAAGAGCACCCCTCCTGGCATTCCCCACAAGCAATACATTCTTCTGTAATACGCACACCTCTAAACGGAATTTGTTTGCCACCAAAACAAAAGCTTGTACGTAGTAATTTATGTGAGCGGTGTTCCATCTCAAAATCAAACATTTCACCCCATGCACTGTATAGACAAAATGTGGTCATGGCTGGATACTTTTCAATGTCTTTTACACCGAGCATGAACATTTCATTAACGGCAGCTTTTTCCTTGAGTGTCTCCAAAGAAATTTCTTTGATATCCCCGGTCGCACGGATGGTATATCCTGGTGGGAAATAGGGCATTCCCTCCGCCTCATGACTGACGGAGGTCTCAGGAAACATACCGCAGATAGATATTTTTTCTGTTTTTTTAAGTTGTTTATAAAAAGATTTGGTGATCATGGTTTGAAAATATAAGCCTTCATGATCATGGGCACGCAGATGAGCAATGCGTGTTTGCGGGTAGCCTTCGTCAATGGTAGCAAAGGTGAGGCAGCCGATTTGATCAAATTTTTCATAAATGTCTGCAATATCCATTATTGTATCTTTCCTTTATAGTTTGCCTTAGTGTTCAACCATTTTTTTCAGGAAACAATCACCCGTCATAATAAAGTACTGATACCATATCTTGTGATGGAAGAAAATAATGCAAAACTGAAGACGACGCTAATGAAAATTAATGCCGGTAAGCATTAACATAGTCCTTATTTATCAAGCAACTGCTGAAGATCTGACAGGTTGATGCGTGAAGTTAGATCTAAGCTCAAAGGGGTAATTGAAACCATCTTATCAATGGCTAAAGCATAGATATCTGTTTCAGGATCAAGATTTTCCTTGTCTATTTTAATTGTGGTTTTACCATCACCTATTTTACTGTAAATATTAGATTTTTCAATTTCCTTGAAATAATACCCCGATTTGGAAAGTTTGGTTATCTTCCATTCTGTTAATAGAGTTGCCTCATCAGGAACATCAATTTTTAATACATCGAGATCTGGTTGTGATTTTTCCAATAAAAATAACCTGGAGAATTTATTTAAAAAAAAAGCTGAAGCCGACCAATCTTGATTTGTATATGTGTGATGTGATTCGATATCCGTTTGTTTGGATATTGCGATACCGGGTATCCCAAAACTGGATGCTTCAAGTGCTGCGCCTATTGTACCGGAGCTTGTAATATCATTTCCAAGGTTTTCGCCATAATTAATTCCTGATATGAGAAGATCTGGCTTTTTTTCTTTAAAAATTGTTCGCATGCTATGGCTGACTATAAGTGCTGGAGAACAGTCGCAATGATAAGCGCTTATTTTTGTACCATTAATGCTGTAGTCTATTGGTGTTAATTTTGATTGCTTATCCCCTGTCAAGCCACGCCCGGTATCTGTTTGTTGAGAACTGGGAGCAATCACTGTAACCGTGCCAATATTCAACACGGCTCCAACGGCTGCTTTAAGGCCTGGCGATTCAATACCATCATCATTCGTTATTAAAATGTCATGACTTTCCATTTTGTTCTCTTACGTACAAATTGCCTTTGCTCCAAAATCCACTGCTTCCACCGGTACCCGCTCATCAGCAGCATGGATTGCCTTGAAAAAATCGAACCCGACCGGTAAGTTCATTGGCGTAAAACCATATGTTTGAATTCCCAGACGTGAAAAAAACGAGCATCGGTAACGGCAGGAAGCAACATGGGCATAGGTATTCCATCCGGATCGGCTTTCGTCAAGACACTTGATAAGGTATCGAATAATCCCAAATCCAGCTCAGCGGGGTAGGAATCATGTCTGAGCAATTCAAGCTCCACATCTTCACCGATGATTTGCTTTAATTCGGTCAGCATATCATCAGAATTGAAGCCTGGCAGTAGGCGTCCATCCAATTCAACGATTATTTCACTCGGGAGGACATTAATTTTCTCTCCACCTCGAACGATGGTCGCGTTAATAGTATTATGGAGCAAGGGATCAAAGTGTTGACTGATATCTCCCAAAAGCCCCAGAATTCTGTTGGTAAGAAAAGGATTCAGAAGCTGACGAAAAATTATATTTTTAGGAAATGACAAATTAGAGGCAATTATTTCAACCATCTGACGCGTTACAGGTGTTATATGTACCGGTAGTCTGCGATTATCCAGACGATACAGCAAATCTGCCAATTTTGCCATTGCACCACCTCGCATGGGGCGGGCGCCGTGACCACCTGGTCCTCGTATGGTGGCTTTTATCCAGCAGACT
>JASJGV010000274.1:0-4735 GCA_033791325.1 Desulfobacterales bacterium
CCGTTTGCGATGGCAGAGGCTGCTGAAGCCAGCTGTATGGCCGAAGTCGATACTCCCTGGCCAAATGAGATAGCGCTACGGTCGATTTTGGACCATCGATTGCTGGATGTAAGGATTCCAGCAGTTTATCCCGGGCAATCCAGACCGGTCTTGCTGCCAAAACCGAAATTTTTCAAAGTGGTATACAGCGTTTCAGAACCCACCATTTCGATAACTTTGGCAATCCCGATATTGCTCGAATATTTTACAATCTGCTGCAGAGAAAGCCATCCCCTGGGGTGTGTGTCATGGATGGTGTTGGATCCGACCTTGTAAGCACCATTTTCACAGTAGAAAATAGTGCTGGGGCTAATGGTTCCCGATGATAAAGCAGCCGCGGCGGAGAATATTTTCATGGTGGAGCCGGGCTCAAAGGGATCGGTCAACGCCCGGTTTCGCCACAGATGGCGTGGGTATTGTTTAAATACATTTGGATTGAAGGATGGATAGTGAGACAAGGCCAAAATTTCGCCTGTTCTGGGATCCATGACGACGGCCATGCCGGACTTGGCGGAAAACTCCTTAACCGATGTTTCAAGAGCGGTCTGGGTTATGTGCTGAATATTGCGGTCTATGGTCAGGATGATGTTTTTACCGCCGTGAATCGAATTGTATGCAGGATTTTCAGCCTCCTGATCTTTTGCGAATCCTCGCCCCAACGCATCTTTCAGCACGGTGTATTTTTCTTCCGCTCCACTCAAAACCTTGTCATAATAGTACTCGGCACCTTCAAGGCCGTTACCATCGATGCCCGTAAATCCAATCACCTGTGCTGCAACCGATTTGTTGGGATAAAAGCGGCTGTATGCGGGAATAAAACCGATACCTCTAAGATCGAGTGTCTTGATGGCGTTGACTTCTTTAGGGGTGGCCTGACGTTTTACCCAGATAAACCCCTGATTGGTCTGAAACTGCTTGAGTAATTTACGTCTGTCTTTCCGGAGGATGCCGGCAAGGGTCTTTGCAACCGATTTCTTATCCTCAATCTGGTTCAGATAGGCGGCGATGGATGTTCCTTCTATGCTGACGGCCAGTTCTTTTCCATCCCGATCGTAGATGGTTCCCCGTTTACCTGTCTGAACAAACGATTTCTCGTACTGTTTTGCCGCTTTTTTTGATAACCATGACCCACAGAAAACCTGCAGATAGACTGCCTTGGCACAGATAACCGAGATCAATAGAAAAAAACAAACGCCCATAAAGGCAATGCGAAGCCTGATGTAGTTTTTTGGTTTTTTAATCATGGCATCAGGATCGTTTTTTCGGTTGTGGGCATGATCAGGCCCAACTGTTGTTTTGCTATTTTGGCAATGCGGTCTGGGGATTTCAAACGCGCAAGCTCTATTCTCAAGCTGTTTTGATACACCAGCAATTGTTTATTGTTGTGGGCTTCCCTGGAGATTTCATACCCATTCTGTACGTTTTGAACCCGGCACCAGGTATAGAAAAATAGTTCTAGGATAAAAATGAACATCATGACCATCCACATACCTGTCGTCTTGAATTTGCGTGTTCGTGTGATTGTCATGATAATTTTTCCGCGACCCGTAAAGTGGTGCTTCTTGCCATGGGATTAGCCGATATTTCTTCCGGTGTCGGTCGTAAACCCTTTTTTAACAGAATGCGGATCTGTCGTTCCTTTTGACAGACACACACGGGGAAATCAGGCGGACACGTACAGGCTTTTTCCAGGGCTTTGAAGCCGTGTTTGACGATTCTGTCCTCGAGAGAATGAAACGTCAGGATACAGACGCGCCCGCCGGGTTTGAGGTAGTCTGCAAATATTTCCATGAACTGTGCCAGTCGATCCAGTTCATGATTTACAGCGATTCTCAGTGCCATGAAAACCCGTGTGGCAGGATGGCGCCCGGGCTTCCATTTGGATCTTGGGATAGCCTCGGAAACGATATTTGCCAGCTGAAGACTGGAACAGACAGCTGCTTTCTGCCGGGCGATTCCTATCCGCCTGGCTATCTGTTTGGCCCAACGTTCTTCTCCATATTTTTTGAAAAGATGAGCAAGCTTTTTTTCATCCAACGAGTTCACCAACACTTCTGCTCGGGTACCTGAACGGACATCCATGCGCATGTCGAGGGGTTCTTCGCGCTTGAAACTGAATCCCCTCCCGCTCGATTCCAACTGGTGAAAGGAGACGCCCAGGTCGAGAAGCATACCGTCGACCGCCTGGATATTCAGCTGTGCTAAGAATTCGGGGAATTGAGAATAGTTTCCATGAAAGAGGTGCGTTGCCGCCGTGAAGCGCTGCAACACGGTTTTGGCGTTTTCGATTGCATCCAGGTCCTGATCGATGCCGATGAGGCGGCCACCAGGATGAATTCTATCCAGGATTGCCGATGTGTGGCCGGTGCCCCCGATTGTACCGTCTACGTATATTTTTCCCGGTTGGCAATTCAGATAATCAACGACTTCTGATAACATCACTGGAATGTGTCGATAGGGCATGAGATCAAATTCCTAATTTGGCAATTTCGTTTCGAACCTCCTCTTTTTTCATGTCTTTTTCCATGGTCGCATTCTCCTTATCCCAGTTTTCTCGAGACCATATCTCGAAATGATCCAGGACGCCCACCAGAACGATTTCTTTGTCAAGGCCGGCATATCCTCTCAGTGTTGGCGGAACAAGGATACGATCCTGTTTGTCCCAGACACACTCAAACGCACCCCCGATAAAGACCCTTCTGAACCGGCGCATGTTGTCGTTTTTTTCGGCCAGGGAAAGAATTTTTGATTCGATTTTTTCCCATTCCCTCAAAGCATAGACCACCAGACTCCTGTCCATCCGGGAAACCATCAGGCGATGGCCATCCCGGTGGGAAATGACATCCCGAAAGCGCTTAGGGATGATGATGCGCCCCTTGACATCGATGGTATGAAAAGAGCTGCCGCGATACATAGTTCACCAATAATATCCACTTTTATCCACTTTTGATGCATAAAAGTACATTTATGGTAGAAAGTCAAGTAAATAATGAAAGATATATATTTATTATTTATAATAATTTACGAATGTTAATATGAAAAAGCAAGAGAATTTTTCGGTGGTGTATTGTGGAGTAAATTTAAGCATTATTTAGATCTTTTCCATGGAGCAAGCGTGAACGGTTTTAAGGGTTGTCATAAATAGTTCCAAATAAGTTCTTCTTCGGAGCACCCTGAACATTATTTTAACAAATGTTATAGAGTCTCCATATGAGAATGGTTATCGTTCTAGGCTTCTTGTGGCTTGACAACAATTCCTCCGGGTTGATAGATATCCTGCAGCCATACTGCAGCATTCCGAGGATTTGAAGTAAGGGGCCAACGCAGAAACTGGCCAAACAACTTTTTTGAGATAGCTTCTGGTACAAAGGGGTCTTACACATTGCCAAGCAGGATGCCCGGGACGGTGAAAAGCCCATCTTCCGTGGAAAAAATCAAGATTGTTGCCGAAAAAATGTTTGCCGCCGCCAAGGGGAGTCACGATTGGGAACATACTCTCAGGGTGTTTCGTTTGTGCCGGCAAATTGGCAATGCAGAAGGGGCGGACATGGATGTGCTGCTCATTGCAGCCTGTCTTCACGACATTGGCAGGTGTTATCAGGATGCATCCCATGGCAGAATCTGCCATGCAGAAAAGGGGGCAGAACTTGCCGAACCGCTGATCAGGCCGCTTCCTTTGTCTGAAGAAAGAAAACAAAACATTTTGCATTGTATACGATCACACCGCTTTCGGGGGAACGGCAATCCAGAAACAATTGAGGCACGGGTTCTTTTTGATGCAGACAAGCTGGATGCCATCGGTGCGGTGGGTATTGGCAGGGCATTTCTTTTTGCCGGTGAGGTGGGGGCCCGACTTCACAATTCGCATGCGAATATTGATGATACCCAGCCCTATTCCAAGGAAGATACCGGGTATCGTGAGTATCGGGTGAAGCTGTCCAAGATCAAGGGTCGAATCTTGACGAATGAAGGTAAACGCCTGGCAGCGGATCGGGATGCTTATATGGTCTCTTTTTTCGACCGCTTTTTGTCTGAATATGCAGGGGAAAAATAGGGTTTTAGCTTTTTACGAGATCATCAAGTTTTAGGTGTTAGATAGGTTTCAGTCTAAAAACTGTCAGCTATGAGCGACAAAAAATGACGCCCGTAAGGGCTAATATCGCACAAAGTGCAAATGACATCCGAAGGATAAATGACGCCCGCAGGGCAAATGACAGCCGCAGGGTCCGAGGGTGGTACAAGGGTTGGAGGGTTGGAGGTCTGGAGCGAAGCTAAAAGCCATTAGCTATTAGCAACCTAACAGTCTTCAGCCTAAACCCCTAAAAGACTAACTAGGGAGACTGACAATGGGAATCAATGTTGTAGAAAAAATCGATGAGGCAGTTAAAGTCAATCATGTTCTTTTGAGCGTTTCCGACAAGCAAGGGCTGGACACGTTCGTTCCCCGGCTAATGCAAATCAATCCGGGTGTTCAGTTTTTATCCACCGGCGGAACCTATCAGAGGCTCAAAGAGATCCTTGGTGAAAAATCGTCTGTCTGTTTGAAGCAGGTGTCCGAATACACCGGCCAACCCGAGACCCAGGGCGGACTTGTGAAGACACTGGATTTCAAGGTATACCTCGGACTCCTGACCGAGACTTACAATGACGCTCACCAGGGAGACCTCTCCAGGACAAACAGTGTGCCCATCGATAT
>JASJGV010000275.1:0-4327 GCA_033791325.1 Desulfobacterales bacterium
CTTAGGGAGGCTAGGATTAAGGTAAAAGATGTAAAATGCACCCCGGGTGCATCCGGATTTTTCCATGCCATTATATCTATTGAGGCAAAACCAGGTGATGGAAATATTGCGCTTATGACGGCTCTGACCACACATATTAAACATGCAGTGGTGGTGGATGACGATGTTGATATCCAGAATCCCATGGAAGTGGAGTGGGCGATTGCCACTCGGGTACAGGCTGACAAGGATGTTGTTATTGTGAGGAATTTGTCCGCCAAACCTCTGGACCCCAGTCTCGATGTGGTTACCGGGACCCTCCCGACAACAGCTAAAATGGGTATAGATGCGACAATGCCTGCCCACTTGCCAAGGGAGCGATTCGCAAGAATTAAGTATCTGATGGAGGATGAACTGGATGTGAGTCATATCCTAAATGACGATACTGCGATGTCAGAAACCGCTGAGGAAGCAGATATTACTCAGCTCGCCAATGACATTGAGCAACTCCTGTCTGGCAACGATCCTCTCTATTACAGTGAAATTGTGAAGCAATACTGGACACTCGGATTGCAAAATGTAGGCCAAGCGCTTTCCATCCTTCATGGAAAAGGGGTTTTGTGGAAGGACCATTTGGGTCGCCTCTGTTTGCGTGATTCAGCGCATGCCGCCGAGCCACCCACCTCAAAGTTTACCTCTTAGGCCTAGGCCCTTAATATACGGAATAGTCTAAAACACGGTATATCCATGAAAGACTTATATCACCGCTTTTTGGAAGGACACCTTTCTCGGCGTGAGCTGATTGCCTCCCTTGCTGGGGTAGGTGTCGGTGTGCTGGCAGCCGATTCCCTTGCCCGAGATCTTGAACCCTACTCGGACTCTTTCCCGGAAATTGAGCACGCAACTGTCCGGAAAATTACCGGGAAGGGCGGTGCATTGCTGGTTGCCCAGCTCGTTGCGGCAGGGGTTGAGTACGTCTTTCTGAATCCCTCCAGCTCAGCCGGCCCAGTCTATGACGCCTTGGTCGATACTACCCAAATACAGATCATCGAAAGTCTGCATGAAGGCAACTTAACAGCCATGGCTGACGGTTATGCGCGTGCAACCGGCAAAACCCCCTTTGTGTTGATCTCCAGGGCCGGTTTACCCAATGCCATGACGCAAATGTACAACTCCTGGAAAGACAATATCCCTATCATTGTTGCGACTGGCGAGGTCAACAGCGCCGCTCTGGGACAGAATGGATTCCAGGATGTAGATCATAGGGATATCATGACCCAGCCCATCACTAAATGGCGCTGGGCCGTACAGGATACGAGGAAAATTCCCGAAATTACGCGCCGGGCATTCAAGTTTGCCTCAACCCAACCGGGTGGACCGGTTTTTATTTCATTCACGGCAGATTGCCTCCACGGCACCGCCACAGCAACGATTGTCGACCAGGACTTGTTTACGGTTTCCATGCGAGTCAGACCCAATCCGGACCAGGTGGCAAGTATTGCCAATTTGTTACTTGGGGCTAAAAACCCGTTACTTTATGTCGGTGATGAGATCACCCTCAGCGGCGCGGAGGCGGAAGTCCTGCAACTGGCTGAAACATTGAGTTTACCGGTGGCACTGGCGAACTCAATTACCCGATCCATTCCTTTCCCCACCACACACCCTTTGTATCTGGGCACTTATCAGAAAAATCTGCGTTACCCGGGAGAGATTGATGTGATGATCAATATCGGTGGCAGGATGCCATTTGCCGGATCTGGACTGCAGATCGAAGAAGATGTCAGACTGATTCAACTACGCATGGACCCAACCGACCTCGCCCGAAACTACCCGACTGACATTGCGGTGTTTTCAGATATTAAACTGGCATTGCGGGATCTGCTGGTTGAGCTGGAACAGCGCGATGTCAGGGGGAAATTGAACAATTCTCGAGCGCGTCGGTTGGTACAAGCAAAAGCGTTTGCCGCAGAGCGACAAGAGACTCTCAACGGTATTGTTAAAAAGAGATGGGAACGTAATCCGATCAGCATTCAGCGGCTGCTAGTAGAAATGGATACCAGCCTGGCAAAAGACACCCATGTTGTCACCGAACTGGATTCTGGGGCTTACTCTATACTGAGTCTTATGCGATTTGGCGGTACGGATAAAACCTTTGTTGGGAATAAGGGAATTGCCCTGGGCTGGGGGCTACCGGCAGCATTTGGTGTCAAACTCGCCAAACCCGAAGTGCCCGTTGTAGCCATAATGGGCGACGGTGCTTTCCTGTTTAGCGGCCCACAACCGCTTTGGAGCTACTCGCGATACCAGGCGCCGATAACTGTTGTGGTGTTGAATAATCGCAGTTACAACAATGAGCGCAATCGGCTCTGGGCCGCTGGCGGCCGACAGTTTGAAACCGGCCGGGATATGGTTTGTTATATCGGCAACCCGGATACCAGTTTTGTGAAACTCGCTGATGCTTTTGGTGTCAAGGGTGAAACCATCGATGCTCCAGCAGATATTCAGGGGGCGATAAAACGGGCTCAACTGGCTAATCAGGAAGGGTACCCCTATCTTCTGGATGTCCGCGTAGAACGCAATGGCCTTGGTGCTTTATCTTCATGGCACCCGGAATTTTCGATCGCAGCCAGGCGGCAGAGAAAGGTTTGAGCGATGCGAACTAAGCGAACTTCTATCCCTGACCTGCGGCAACTTGCCCTGACCATAATTCTGGGTACCGGAAGTAATTTATTATTGCCGGCAGCAGCATTCTCTTCTGAAGCCGGCAATAATGCCTTATCTTCTCGATACCCTATGACGCACAGCCTGAACGACCCAGACATAGTTAAGGGACGGGAGATATTTGAAGTCGCCTGTAACCAGTGCCACAGTGCTAGTATCGCGTTTATGCTGCGGAATGGCCGAGAAGGATGGCAAGAAAAGGTTGAAGAAATGACGTTCCGTGGTGCCCAATTGAACCACGAAGAGGTTGATCTAATCGCAACCTTCCTAGCCACTGAACTGGGGCCGGGAATCACCAAAATGAACAGCGGGAAGTTGCCACCTGCGGCGGCCTTGGGCAAACGTGGCACCCCTTCTGCAGAGACTGAAGGGCTGCTGCCGAAGGGGAAAGGACAGGCTGAAGTGGCTTCTCTATGCCAGGCCTGTCACGACCTGGGCCGGGTTGTATCGGTTCGCCGCAGTCAGGAAGAATGGCGGGAGATTACTGAGAATATGCTAGCCCGTTTTATCCCGGTAGACCATGCAGAAATCCAGAAAATTTCTATGTACCTAAGCCACCATTTTGGGAACAATGCCCATTGAAATAGGGCTGGACAACAAAACAGCTCACCCCTGTTCTTTGCCCCTTATCACCGATAGTGGAAAGTTATTCGGAAAGATCCGTTAATCCCCGGGGTAAATTGAACAGCCCATTCTCAAGGCTCTCAATGTGCGCTGTGGCTTCTTCGACATGAACCACATCCGCATACTTGGCATCCATATCGAACAGGTTCATGGCGTGCGAGGATTCAAACCGGTCAAAACACCCCTCTTCAATTACTGCGAGTCGGTAATTCTCGTTAAACGCATCTACCACCGTTGCTCGCAGACAGCCGGATGTGACGCCACCAACAACCATCAGTGAATCGACCTGTAGCAGATTCAGAAAAGAATTTAGGGGAGTGCCGTGAAAACCTGAGGGTTTGTACTTTTTGACAACAATATCTTTCGGCCCCGGTTTGATTGCATCGTTTACCGCATTCGGGTCAATGCCGTCTGGAGGCGGAGCGTTGCCCCCGGCCGTGGATATTTTCCATGCCCATGCACCAGCATACCAGAAGTCAGTTCTCATGGTGGGATAAGTGGTGTATATCACCGGAATCCCTTTCGCCCTGCCGGCCTCAATTAGTTGTTTCATTGCGGGAAGTGTCTTCCACGCGATATGTCCGCAGGACAGCGGCCACTTCTCCATCGATTCAAGCAAGGGCTCATCCTGTTCCCCGGTAAAAGCCCAGGCAACATCAATAACCAGAATGGCGGGTCTTGCACCAAAACCAACCTGGGTACTCAACCCGGTTTTTCCCAATATTTTCTTGTCAGCTTCGGTGAGGAATTTATCCCAGAGTTTTTCGGACATATTAGTTCCTTGCTAGTTAGTCATCTTAAGTTAAAAAAAGTAAATCGTAGAGGTTCCATCCGTTCTTTCGTTCCCATTTTGGGTAACATTCCCCTGAACTGGGGGTTACTGCTACATACGACTCTCGCTTCAGTTTGCACCTTATACGGCAAGCTCCCCGTCCGCTAGAGACCAGACAGCTGTTCCTTTTTCCGAGCTTTTTCAGTCTTCAGATGCTACTGATTCTCCCCC
>JASJGV010000276.1:0-2750 GCA_033791325.1 Desulfobacterales bacterium
ATTATAAAAAACTAAGATGACCGTGGGGTCTTCATTTCCGCGAAGCGGTTTTGTTCAACTAAAAGCGTTTTATCAGATAGTCCCGCCCATAAAGAAGGCACGATTATTAGATTCACCAAAATCCTTTGGTAGTGCTGAACCGGTTGTTTCAACGAGCGGGATTATTGATAAAACGTTGTTGAACAGTGCCGCTGGTCAGGGTCGGTAACGATTATTTTGACTATGGGGTTTATATCGATTGCTGGCTGGCTGCGCAAGGATAAATTAGTGTGATTTTTATGGTAAATGATCAAAAAATCGGTTTTGTGCCGATTCATATCTTCTGCTCTCCGGAAATAAGAGATACCTGTCTTTATTGTGCCGGATTCAAGACGCACCTCATGTGTATGGCCTGAAGCCATTGTCATTGCAACAAGTTGTTTCAGATCAAAACTCGAATTCAAGAAGTATTCCAGGCAGCCTCCTTTTTATTTGGAACAATATAACCTATATATACCGGCAGCAGTTCGTACAGTCTTGTCAGGCGGCCTTTGCCGCATTTAGGACATGCTTTAATATCAATGCCGGTTAGTCTGTGCATCATCTCTTTTACGGACTCATTCTCAGGGTGTGCTGACTCTTTGAACTCATCACCTGCCAGCTGTCTAATCAGTTTTATATTCCCGGCTTTGTACCGGGGTGATAGAAAACCAAAATGCCTGATTTTTTTGAACCCTTTGGGCAGTACATGGAGCAGGAATCTTCTGAGGAACTCCACAGCATCAAGGGTCATCTCCTTTATGGCATCGTTTCGAGCCCGGTCCTTCCATGTAAACACCACTTTGCCATCTTCAAAGGATTTGATCCGATAATTTGAGATGGCTACTCGATGGGTATACCTACCCAGGTACTCAAGGACTTTTTCAGGACCGGAACAGGGGGCCTTGGCATAACCGGACCATTTCTTTTTCCGGATGGTCTTGATCAGACGATTGAAACCCGAAGGCGTGCCGTGCTTTGCCGTATTGCCCGGGAACTTGAGATCCCCGTCATTGTATAGTTGTTTGAGGCCCTTAATGTAAATACCCTTGAACACCTTGACCAGGGAGCTTGTCCTGAAAAGATAGTTACTCTTAGATGGTGTCCAGGTATTCCTGTCTTGGGACAACACTCCCCCGGGAACAAGGCAATGCAGATGAAAATGGTCCAGAATGGTCTGGTTCCATGTATGCAGCACGGCAATAAATCCCGGGTTTCCCTGAAGTCGCCATTGAGGATCGGCGGCAAATATTTTGATGGTCTGGTTGACCGAAGAGAACATCAGGTCCAGCAATGGTTTCATGTTACAGAGGATGACCGGGTTCAGGTCGTGGGGCAGCGTGAACACAAGATGGTAATAGGTGGCAGGTATTAGTTCGGAGACTCTCTTGTCCACCCATTTCTCCTTGGTCATGGTCTGGCATTTGGGGCAGTGGCGATTCCTGCAGGAATTGTAGGCGTTCTTTTGGTAATCGCAGTCCGGGCAGGCATCAATATGCCCTCCAAGAGCCGCTGTCCTACAGGATATAATCCTGTTCAATACCTTTATTTGTTCATGGGAAGCGCCGAAGGTTTCCAAAAAACGTTGCCCTGCGTGGCTGAAGATATCGGCAATGTCATGTTCGGGTCTGCTGCTTTTATTGCAGCATTCGCCGATCATTGAAGCACCGTGTCAGCCGGGCTGACGACCTTGGATATTTCCTCATTGCTGATGTGAAGATATCGGGCCGTTGTCCGAATGGATTTGTGGCCCAGCATCTGCTGAAGGATATATGTCCTGGTTCCCTGTTCCAGCAGATGGGTCGCAAAGCTATGGCGCAAGGTATGGATGCCTCGGCCTCTTTTTACACCGGCTTCCAGTTTGGCTTTGTAGTAAATTTTCTGGGCGGTCTCAACCGGCATGGGCTTGGATTTGGTCTCCCCGAAAAAGATCCAGTTCTTCGGTTTAAAACTACGCCAGTACTCTTCCAGAGTTTTCAGCAGGGTATCGGATAAGACGGTGTATCGGTCTTTTCTGCCCTTACCCTGCTCAATCCGTATCATTTTGCGGAATCTTTCAATGTGAACCGGTTGAAGCCTAACCACCTCACTAACCCTCAGCCCGGCACTGTAGGTGGCCAGAAGAAGGGTATAGTGTTTAAAATTGTTGCAGGCGACCAGGATTTTTTCCACCTCTTCCCGGCTCAGGGCCATGAAAATCTTTTTTTCTTTTGGCCGGGGCGGTATGGACAGTTTGGGGGTACGATTCAACACATGGCGGCAGAATCTTTTAATCCCGGAGAACTGGACATTGCATGTGCTCCAGGCCAGTTTCCGGTCTGCGATAATATAGTCCAGGTAGTCCTGGATCTGTTCGTCTGTAAGTTGATCCGGTGATTTTTGGTAATGTACGGCCAGGGATTTGACCGCGTTCATGTATGCGGCATTGGTTTTTGGTGAAAACCGAAAAAGGGTCAGGTGTTTTTCAAATTTTTGGCGAAGTTTCGTCATTCTTACCTCCTGAATGTTATGGGTGGATAATCAGGAGAATGATGGAATAACACCGGGTAAATATAAAGGGAAATTATCTGGGGTGGATTATTTTTATTTTAAAAAGCTAAGTTGACCGTGGGGTCTTCCTTTCCGCGAAGCGGTTTTGTTCAACAATGAGTTTATTAGTTTTTTTTGTATAAACTTTGGTTTGTTGGATAATATTTTTTTTTAGCAGGTAAAATATTTTTTGATAATGATTT
>JASJGV010000277.1:0-2998 GCA_033791325.1 Desulfobacterales bacterium
TTTCATGAACCCTGGCGAGAATTATATATCTTATCTTTTACGTAATTTCGTACTTTCGTGTTTTCGTGATAATTATTTATTTTCTTTTCCCTGAGAAAATTTGTGAGATCTTCAAGCAAACCTGATTCGTTTAGGACTAAAGCGACCATGAACATTTTTCGACGAATAAGTAAACATCTGCTGGGTGCCCTGTTGTGCCTTGCCCTGGTCGGGATCCGGCCCGCTCAGGCTTTCGATTTTACGGGCTTACAGAATCTGGTGGGTCCGCGGGACGCAGTGATCGTATCAGGACCGGACAAGCGTATTCTCTTTTCTCACAATGCCTATGCCTTGATGATTCCCGCTTCGACACTGAAACTCCTGACGGCCCTCACAGCCTTTCACTCCCTGGGTGAAGACTACCGCTTTCAGACGGAATTTTACATGGACTCGGCATCAAATCTCAAGATCAAGGGCTATGGTGATCCGCTTTTGATTTCAGAGGTAATTGCAGACATAGCATCACTGCTCCATGACCGGTTGAGGGCCAGCGGTCATTCATTGTCAAACATCATTGTCGACCCATCCTATTTCGACAGGGCTGTAGCGATACCCGGTGTCACCGACACCGCAGAACCCTATGATTCACCCAACGGGGCCTTGTGTGTAAACTTCAACACGGTTAATTTCAAGACAGTCAATGGCGATTACACAAGTGCCGAGTCCCAAACACCCCTGCTGCCCATGACCCTTGATCGTATAAAAAAAACAGGTCTGTCCAGGGGGCGCATCACCCTCAGTCATCAAAAGGATGAGTTGGTTCTCTATGCCGGAAACCTGTTCAAATATTTTCTGAAACAGGCCGGTTTCACTGTGACAGGCAAGGTGTTGCTTGGCAAGGTTGAATCAGCAGACAAGCGAATCCTTCTGTATAAATCCCCCTACCCGCTGAATCAGGTTATCGCCAAAATGATGACCTATTCCAACAATTTTATTGCCAACCAGATACTGCTTGAAGCTGGTATTGCTCAGGCCGGCCCCCCGGGTACCCTGCAAAAAGGTGTAACGGCAGCCAGGAAATATGCTGAAAATCAACTCAGCATGGATGGGTTGCAGATCACGGAAGGGTCAGGGATCTCCAGAAAAAATCGCATCACAGCAAAAAACCTTCACGAGATCCTCTTGAAATTCAAACCGTATTACAAGCTCCTCAAACAGGACGGTACTGATTTTTACAAGACCGGCACCCTCAAAGGTGTCAGTACACGGGTTGGGTTCATTGCTCAGGATAAAACCACTCACTATGCCTATGTGCTTCTCTGCAACACCCCCGACAAATTGGCAACGCCTGTCAAGAATCGGTTGAAAGAAATAGTTTCCCGATAAAATCGTGCTACGATTTTATTCCAGCACTTTCGTCATAGCTTGAGCGATGGCATCTACAACCATGTCTATCTCTTTTTCCTGAATAATGAATGATGGACCAATCAGCAATGCATCCCCGTCCATACCGGCCAGGCCGGTCGAGCTATATACCAAAACCCCGTTTTGAAATATGCTTTCCCATAGACGTTCGGCTATTTTATCGCGACGTGGAAATGGCTTCATCGTCTTTTTATCCTGTACAAATTCCACACCCCATAGAAATCCACGTCCCCGGATATCACCGACATTGGGATGATCGACAAGTCGATTGATGAGTTTATCTTGCAATATTTTCCCATATCGGGCAACACGATCAACAAGTTTCTCACTCTCTACAATTCGAACCAGGGCTAAACCTGCGGCTGCTGCCGGGCCATGATGGGTAAAAGTGCCGCCATGATTGAACGACCCGGTTCCATGGCGAATTGCGCTAAAGTGTCTGTCCTGAACACCCACGGCCGACAAGGCGATGGCGCCACCGCCAAGGCCCTTACCCATGGTCACGATATCCGGAATCACGTTGAAGTGCTCGGATGCGAACCAGCGTCCGGTTCGTCCCAGACCGCACATCACTTCATCCAGAATAAGCAGCACATCATAACGATCACAGATATCCCGGATAATTGAAAAATATTCCGGCGGTGGGGATGCAGCAGCCAATGTACCCCCACTTACGGTTTCGGCCAAAAAAGCGGAAACCGTTTCAGGTCCGAGATTTTGTATCATTTCTTCAAGTGACAGCGCACAACGACATTGACAGGCTGGATACTTCAGACCAAAAGAACATCTCAGACAGTAGGGTGGCGGGATATGTTCCACAGAATTCAGAAGAGGCATATACGGTATCCGAAATTTGGTACGACCCATGGCTGATAATGAACCTAGCGTAAGACCGTGGTACGATTTCCACCGGGCGATGAGTTGTGTCCGATGGGGGCGGCCGTATTCAAGATGGATTTGCCTGGCCATCTTGATGGCGGTTTCAGTTGCTTCGCTGCCGCCGGATAGAAAATAGAAGCGTTCAATACCGTCGGGCGCGTGCCTGGCCAGCGCTGTTGCCAGTTCTTCGACAGCCGAATTCGTGAACATGGTGGGATGTGTGTAGTCACACTTGATGATCTGATCATAAACAGCCTTTGCAATTTCCTCACGACCATGCCCGACATTTAAAACGATGGCACCGCCACTGGCATCCAGATAGCGGTGGCCGTCGGTATCAATGATCTGCATGCTGCTTGCCCTGTCAGCCATCGGTAACGGCTTGTGTAGTTTTCTTGGAAAAACATTACCGGGAATATCATCCATGGTGTTTCCTTTCAGCCGGATTGCCCGGTGTTATATAGGGGTTATCAGAAAAATGTTCCGATTGAGGACCGTTTTTCTGCTACACACCCTTATGCCGCGATCCTATTTTCGGAACATTGTTATGACAAGCGGTATAATCGAAAAAAATATGAATACTTAAACCTGAACTGAGCGATTTTTCCCGAAGAGGTGTGCCGAAATCTTGATGGAGAAGGGTTCGCAAAAAACACAGGCATATTCGTGCTGAATTGACAGCCAAACGGCACTTAGGTATAATGATTTAATTATT
>JASJGV010000278.1:0-3024 GCA_033791325.1 Desulfobacterales bacterium
ACGAAGCTGATGACACCGCCAACTAAGGTTTCGTGAAGTTAATAAAGTCATTTGCTTCGCGTCATTACAGATCGTTTTAGGTTTTATGTTTTAAGTGATAGGCAAACCCTAATCTATATGCAACAATAAATGACGTGCGAAGCGCTAATGTCGTCCGATAGGACAAATGACAGCCGAAGGCTTAATATCGTCTCACTTACCTAAAACTTAAAACCGCATGACAAACCCATCCACACTAATGAAAACCTGGAACCTGCGAGCCAAAAAGGAGCTGGGACAGAATTTTTTGGCGGATCAGGGAACCGCTGAAAAAATCGTGATCCGATCCGGCATCACGACAGATGATGTTGTCCTTGAAATTGGAGCCGGTCTCGGATCCCTGACACGCCCCCTGGCACGTGTGGCCAGGAAGGTCTATGCCATAGAAAAAGACAGCACCCTCATCCCACCCCTCAACAATGAACTCATAGCATCCAGTATAGATAATGTTGTCGTGATGAACGACAATATTCTATCGCTGGATATTGCATCGATTGCCCGCACCGAGAAGCAGTCCCTGGTGGTTATGGGAAACATCCCCTACAACATATCATCCCAGATTCTCGTTCAATTGATGATGGCAAGGCAACACCTCAAAAAGGCGGCCCTGATGTTTCAAAAAGAACTGGCCCTGAGGGTGATGGCGACACCCGGTTCTAAGACCTATGGGCGTCTGGCTGTGATGGCAGGCTATTGTTCGACGGTGAGTGTGATGACGGAGGTCAAGGCGGCCCGTTTCTTTCCAAAACCAAAGGTAGATTCCCTGGTGATAAACATTTCCTTCAAGGATCACGCAGAACCATCTGCGACTGATGAGTCACTCCTTTATAAAGTCGTCAAGGCATCTTTTTCAAAACGACGAAAGACGCTTAGAAACTCACTTTCCGGTCCGATTCTCCAGATCGACGCCGTCACGGCTGCCAGGGAACTCATCGCTGCAGGCATCGACCCCATCCGCCGCGCTGAAACATTGACCGTTGAGGAATTTGTGAATTTGAGTAATCGATTTTATGAGGAAGGTTACCGATAGGCCTTCGGCTGTCATTAGTGCTGCGCATGACATTGTGCCCTACGGGCGTAATTAGTCCTTCGGACGACATTTGCGCTACGCGCGTCATTATGCCCTACGGGCGTAATTTATCCTTCGGATGTCATTTACACTTCGTGTGACATTAGCCCTTCCGGGCGTAATTAATTGCTGCTTAAAGCTGATAGCCTTTAGCTACGATCAATGACACGCAGTAAATGACAGCGCAGCGTCCTTTGCGAAGCTAATAACAAGACGTAAACAAGAATAGATACCCGGATCCAAAGGGCCCGGCACTGGGTTACCCCTATAAGGGGCTTTATACCGCTTGTCATAATAATGTTCCGAAAATAGGATCGCGGCATAAGGGTTTGTAACAGAAAAATGGTCCTCAATCGGAACGTTTTTCTGACAACCCTATATCACCAAGTATATGAATTAGAGAATTCAGGAGACAGAAGTCAGAATATAGAATACAGAATTTCGTATAGTGCTAAATTGTTTTAATGCTGGAAAACGAATGAACATCGAACGTCCAACATCGAATTTTGAATTTGAAAAGATGAAGAAACAGAACAAATTCGGTATTGGTTTTTTGTTTTCATTCGACATTGGACGTTCATCTTTATAAAATCATCATTGTAAAAATTCTGCCAATCACCCTGTCAGTCAAGATGGGGTAATTGGCAATTTTTTTATCGTCTTAGTAACCCAGAATCGTTTTATTCCCACCTGGATAGACCCACTTCCCACCCTGGACCTGGAGAAATATCGATTCATCCGAGCCGAGGTGCTTCTGGGGACCAAAACTGACAACAGGACCTCCAAAAAGGTGCTGGTAGCCTTGAATGCTTTCAAGGGCTTTGATAAAGTTGTCCACTGTCAGCTTTTCACCTGCTTTTTCCAGGGCTATCACGGCGAGATCCGCACTGAAATAACCCTGCTGGGCAACCTCGGAGGGCATTTTCTCAAAACGTTTTTGATAGTTGTCAAAGAATGTTTTTGCTTTTCCAGTGGCCTGGTCCGCGTACATGATCGGTATGGAGGTGACACCATACAACCCTTCTACGCCTTCCCCGCCTTTCAGTGGCACCACATAGTTGCAGCCAGCCGTCTGGGTGACCATATCGACATCCCATCCCATTTTTCGGGCAGTGGACACGGCGATGATCGTGTCTGTGATGATGGTTCCCAGCATAACCAAATCACAATCGGCCTTGCGTAGCTGAGTAATGGCGCCCACAAAATTGGTCTCCGAGGCCTTGTGCGTTGTTTCGGCAACGAGTTCCATGGCCATGGCTTTCAACTGATCATGCACGGCCTCAGATGTTTCGAGACCGAAATCGGTGTCCTGGTACATCATACAGACACGTTTTTTGTCTTTTGTCTCCACAAAATACTTCAGCCCGGCGCGCACGTTCCCGTAGTAGGGAGCCAGGTTGGCGAATTTCAGTTTGTTAAAGGGTTCATACATAGAGCGTGCAGCCGTGTAGGGAAACAGGTTAGGTACATTTTTCTTTTCCAGCATGGGAAAAATGGCATTGTTCATGGGGGTGCCGATGCTGGCAATCAAAAAAAACACCTTGTCCCGGTTCACCAATTTGTTGGCTTTTTGAACCGCAATGGGCATACTGTATTGCGAATCTTCCGCAATGTATTTAATTTTGCGGCCATGGATGCCGCCGCCGGCGTTGACTTCGTCAAAGCGCATTCGGATGCCGTTGGTGGCATCAATGCCCCACCCGGCAACAGGTCCGCTCAGGGCGGTGTGCGTCCCCACCACGATCTCATCTTTGGTGACACCCCGGGTCTCGGCTTGAGCCGCAACGACCATCCCCAGCATAAATACGAAACACAGAATCAGATGTAAAAGTTTTCTAATTTTCATTTTCTCCTCCCTTTTTTTGGTTTATACCGCTTGCTATAACAATGTTCCGAAAAATAGGATCGCGGCATAA
>JASJGV010000279.1:0-2772 GCA_033791325.1 Desulfobacterales bacterium
ATGACGACATTTTTTTGAAATAACGCATGAGAATTCCCATTCGTGATATATGATTCCGTATCCGAAAGGAAGATAGATGGTTTCATTGTGGCCTATGACGGCAGAGGGTGATTTTAAAAAAACCAATGGGACGGGAGAATAATCGATGCCAATCAGCTTGCGGTAATCTTCATAATTAGTTCCGGTACAAACGATTTTGGGTGGCCTGTGTGAGACTCTGAATGTGATATCACCAATGGAATGGACACATCCATCCAGGTTAAAATTCTTCTGTTTTACAAAATTCAGTGCTTTTTGAGCAGCCGGCATGGCCGTGTTGCTGGCTTCAATCAATGACAGCATGGTGGCCGGTAATTCGGCATCCGCACTTTGTTGGGGATTCGGGGTACCCATTTCCGCCAAATAAGCCGCGTAGGCTGCGTTTACATCGACAACCTGCTCTTTTTCAAAAGCACCCAGGCGCAATCTACCATTTATTTCAAAGCTACCCAGTTTCATGTTGTTTGCCTCCACACAGTTGAATATTATAAATATCCTTTTTCAATCAGTGATTGTTTAGCTTTTCCTTGACACTATCGGATATCTTGATAGCCACCGATACAAACAGAACATGCAGAAGTGCTACTTGAAAGATCCAAGTGGACATCGGCTCTATCCAGAGTGCGGTTTTCTGAAAAAAACAATGATATATGGCAAACGCGCATGTGCCCAAGAGGTGATTTCTCGTGACCCGTAATTCCTATTATCTGGGCACCGTGAAATATTCATATTGTTTTTGTTCAGCGTATCGCCATGTGCTTCATAGTAGGCAGAAAATTATTTACGCAAAACATACTATATAAGGTCACGTCTCAAGGAACTTAAATACAAGATGAGGAACTTTAAAATTTGTATAAATAAAATGTAAACAGATAGATCGTATTAAGATATAGCATTTCGCATTAAGAAACGCTTATATGCTATTTTGGCTTCAACTGTCAAGCATATTTTAACGGTGTTCACCCGGACAATCATTTAAATCATTCGAATAAATCATTCGAACGGTGATAGAGGGCGACTTCTCGGGTCTGCCATCCGGACGGTTTAGTACAGCGGAACGATATTCCATGGGGGAGAACTCAAGGAGCACTCAATAAGGGGTGGTTTAAAAAATAGTGGAGATATGCGCTTTACCGTCAAGGTTGGTGCATTTTTTCAAGGAGGATTATAAAAGCGATTTGTAGTGTTGCGGTTGCCGGTCGCCCAGAATGTCGTTAAAGGGATTGAAGGATTTATCCCGCGTCAATTCAGGGTTGACTTCGATCTCTAACACAATTTCATTTTCAGGACCGGCGCTATGCATTTCGTTACCGTTGAAGTCGTAGATTGCCGATCGACCAGTAAACAGCAAATGTTCATCATCTCGCGTTTCAGCACCTATCCGGTTGGCCACTGCAATGTATACTTTGTTTTCGATGGCACGGCCTGGCATCACCCGACGCCAGATATCAGTTACAAGATCCGATGGGCAAACGATAATATCCGCTCCAAGCAGCGTTAAAATGCGGGTAGTTTCAGGAAAGCGCCAATCATAGCATATCATAGGGCCGATTCTCACATCGCGCAAAGGGTCGTTTACTACGAAAAATCCCGTGTCACCCTGATCGAAGCACTGCTGTTCCCTATAAAACAGGTGTGTTTTTCGATACACTCGCGGGTGCATTTCCTCCGGTACGACGATTATGCATGAGTTATAAACCCGGTTGCCATCCTTTTCAGCAAATCCGGCGACAACCACCGCCTGGTGTTCTCGGGCTATCTCGGTGAAAAAAGTGCCGGATTCACCCGACACCGGCTCGGCAACTTCCGACACTTCATCCCGCGATAGAAAGAAATAACCGGTCGTACATAATTCCGGAAATACTATGATATCAGCATGAACACCATCTGTCAGTCGACGCATGCAGGATAAATTGGCCTCTTTTCGGCCTAGTTCTGGGCAGAACTGAACCAAGGCGAGCTTCGTCGTCTTAACCATTTTAATAACGCTAAATCAAAATTTTTCTTATGTATTAAGGTATCATGTTCAAATAATATTCTAATTGGGCCTTAAGGTTTCCTATGCCAAGTTTACCCGTGTGTCAATTGCATTTCAATATGGGCAGGGTCAATATGGTTTTTAGATAAAGAATTAGGTGATTGCCCGATTAGAATAGGGTTTATAACGATAAAAAAATTCTTGACAATACGCCCAGCGCTTCGTAATAAGAAATACCATTCCGTATTACGATATTCTGTGAAGGGAAAGATGGAACATTCAAAGTCGAACGGTCGATCAAAGCCTAGCAATCTTGTGCAAACGATTGAAAGAGTTTCTTTGATTCTTGATATCCTCGGCAAGAGTCCGCATGGGATCAGCGTAGGTGAACTCTCCGAAAAAACCGGCTTACCAAAAGGCACCACTCACCGCCTTCTGTCCTCGTCAGCATACTTCGACCTTGTGCGCCAGGATTCAACAACAAAAAAATATCATCTTGGTTTTAAACTTGTTGAACTGGGTAACCGGCTATTAAGCCAGCTTGATTTTCGAAATGAGGCTCGCCCCTATCTGAAAGAACTTGCTGAACGAACCAAAGAGACGGTTCATATGGTAATCCTCGACCGCAACGAAGGGCTCTATGTCGATAAGGTGGATGCGGCCGAGCATGCCAGCGGGTTGCGCATGATATCCGCGCTGGGTTCCCGCATTCCGGCCCACTGCAGTGCCGTAGGAAAAATTTTGCTTGCATTTCT
>JASJGV010000280.1:0-9907 GCA_033791325.1 Desulfobacterales bacterium
TAAACCGTATGCCACGAATTAAAATCAACCAACTGTTAGAAGCTGAAAATACAGTAGATAATATTCTGATCAACGGGTGGGTTCGAACCAAGCGGGACACAAAAACGTTTTCCTTTCTGGAAATAAATGATGGGTCCTGCTTGAAAAATCTTCAAGTCATTGTCGAAGACACCCTTTCAAACTACGGGGAGGCAAAGCAGCTCACGACAGGTTCGGCCGTTGCAATACACGGGAATTTGATACCCTCCCGGGGAAAAGGACAACTGTGGGAACTTTCGGCCTCGGCAATTGAAATTATCAGCCTGGCACCCGAAGAATATCCTTTGCAAAAGAAAAGACATTCTGATGAATACTTAAGAACCATCGCTCACCTGCGGCCCAGGACCAACAAGTATGGTGCGGCTTTCCGCATCCGCTCCGAGCTAGCCTACGCGATTCATCTCTTTTTCAAAGAACGCGGGTTCCGATACATTCATACACCCATATTAACGGGATCAGACTGTGAAGGTGCAGGAGAGCTGTTCCGTGTAACGGCATTTGATTTAAGCAATTTACCTCTCAAAGACGGTGCACCTGATTTTTCCCGTGATTTTTTTGGAAAAGAAGCCAATTTAACTGTTTCAGGACAACTGGCGGTGGAAATGTTTGCCCTGTCTTTAGGGGATGTATATACTTTCGGACCCACTTTCAGGGCTGAAAATTCCAATACACGAAGGCATGTAGCTGAATTCTGGATGGTGGAGCCGGAAATGGCGTTTTGTGACCTGCAGGGTAATATGGATCTCGGCGAAGAAATGATCCGGTTTTTAACCACTTACATTATTGAAACCTGTCAGGAAGATATCGAGTTGTTTGCAAAATTTGTCGATAAAAACCTCATGGCGACCCTGGCATCGATTGTTGAATCTGATTTTGTTCGGCTTCCCTATGCGGAAGCTGTGAATATTCTGGAAACTGCCAAAGCGTCGTTTGCGTTCGAGATTGGTTTTGGAAAAGATCTGCAGTCTGAGCATGAGCGTTATCTTACCGAAAAACATTTCAAAAAACCAGTCATCGTCTATGACTATCCCAAGGAGATAAAGGCCTTTTATATGCGCTTGAATGACGACGATAAAACCGTTGCTGCCATGGATGTCCTGGTACCGCAAATCGGGGAAATCATCGGTGGTTCCCAGAGGGAAGAGCGCTATGATATTCTTGAAAACCGCATTGCCGCAGCCGGTCTTCCAAAAGAAGCCTATTGGTGGTATCTGGACTCACGACGATATGGGAGTGTTCCACACAGCGGTTTTGGTCTGGGGTTTGAACGGCTGTTGATGTTGTTGACCGGTATTAACAATATCCGGGATGTGGTACCCTTTCCCAGGACACCCAACAATATCGAGTTCTAACTAGTGTCCATCCATAAATGGTCTTTTCACGCCCTGCCGGTGTTGGGCGCCATGATTTAACTCCTCAAAATAGCTCGCTATTACTCCGGGTTACAATCTGACGCCCGCCTTGTCAGAACGCGAAAATCCCTATTTCTGGACGGACACTAACTATTGTTTAATTAAAATAACGGTCATTATTTTAATCGGTGTTGTGTTGTGCTCCTTGGCCACCTGTTTCATCGTATCGTCATCCTTGGTCTCGATATTGGCCGCTTTCAATCGTTGGTAGACTTTCTTGGGATCAAGGTGCATGTCTTTGATTATCTGGCCGATGGTTTTATTACCCAGGCCCGTACCGGAAAAGACTTCTTCGACCTTCCCAGCCGTCCAAACAGCATCAGGTTTCATCGCTGTTGGTTTGGTCTCCAATTTTTTTATCGCGGCATAGACCCCCATTCCGGAGCTATGTTTGCTTTCGGCAATCTCGGTCAGGGTGCTCTTGGGAGTCTCTACCTCAAAGCCCGCCTTCCTGAGTTCCATCATTGCCTGGTCAAGGGGGATTCGTTGTTTCTTACAGAATGTTTGTAAGCTAACCAGTTCCGCATGACCGAAAGGAGGCTCCAGTTCGGGAGATGTGACCCAGGAGCGTTTGATGGCTTCGCCCAAGTCACTCACGTAGACAAGTGGTGGTAAAGACCAGATACCGCTGATGACGACCCAGAAAAATATGAACGAACTGACCAGCAGTTCTCTTTTATACCGCAATGCGCTTTCAATCTTGCCACTCAGATACTTGATCAGGGGTTTCCAGTTGTAATAAAGATGAAACCCACCGGCTATCAAGAATAAAAGACCGGAAAAAATATGTACAGCTCCCCACTGATCTTTCTCAAGGCCCCAAAATTGCCACTTTATCCAGTAAGCCACCCTGCCATGGGGCTCGATATATAAAATGATTCCCGTAAAACACAGTAATATGAAACCCACCAGGGAACATAGTGAGGTAAATGCGCGGCCACTCCATTTTTTTTCACTCATTCTTAATATATCCTCCCACGCCTCGATGATGGGATAATTCCATTCCGAATTTATTGAAAAACCTGGCAGCAAGCTGCGAGGAATCCCCGACCCTAAGAACTTCTGTCTATAGCATTTGTCTAAATAACGTTCCGGTTATTCCTGGAGCCGTGAGACTCATTCGGAACAGATTTATGATAACTCCTATAATATAAATTCTTGTCACAAGATAAGACGTCTTAAACAGCCCAATTGTTTACACACCATACCAAATTCGTGTTTAGCACTTTTATTCGCGCAGACAGCGCAGTTTTGCCAAATCCTCGGCATAGCCGTACAGATGAAGCCCCTTGCTTTCGACGATCATCTCGCCGTCTTGCACACCAATCTCTGCGGCCATATAATTCTTCAGATTCTGGATACCTGCCAGGTTGGCCGGCAACCCCCCCCACAAATCCCAGGACCGGAAATAGACAATAAAATTGAGTTGGTCGTCCTGAATGCGCGTGTCAATGGACCTCAGACAGGGTGGATCCAGAAGGGTGACATCCGATGGGTGCGCCACCTGAAGCACCATCTGGTTGTTTCGGTATCCAAATTTTTTATAGGTGTCGATGACCCACTCGATCTGGTTCAGATAAATTGTGTCGTCTTTCTCAAAGACAATTTTTCCATCTGTATCCCTTTTATCGATGATTTCTCTATTGCCGAGTTGCCACCACTCCAGCTTGCTGCGAGTAATGGGTACCCGTGTCAGCCGTTCACCATAGGTATAAGACTCACCAGGCTCCTTGTGACCCGTCATCAGATATTCGATATAGGATCGCTGGTATCCCTCTCCCCCATAAAGATAAGCTTCTTCCACCGGATTTGGAATCCCACAGGAAGATGGAATATCCGGCAACAACGGCTCGGTGCCGGGATATAGGACGTGACCACAGAAATAATCGTATTCCAGCCGCGTTTGCCCTGCATAAGACCCCCTGTCAATGTTGAACCTGCGTCCGTTGTCCAGAATATCGTGAACCGCCTGAAACCATAGGTCCGGCAGATCTCTCGCTTTAATCATATGAATATCCATGATGCTCCTCTCTGTTTTATAAAACTTTTACAAACACCCGCGACCCCGCCAATGACCGCTGAGTTGCCCATTCTTCCCATTTGTCTCCTTTTGAATCAAGGAAAAACATTCATCCAGATCTGTTGAAAACAGAAAAAGTTCTGGTAATCTTTAAAACCAAGTGTTTATCTTATAACAAATTCTCTTTAACCTGAACTTAGCGATTTTTCCCGAAGAGGTGTGCCGAAATCTTGATGGAGGAGGGTTCGCAAAAAATACAGGCATACTCGTGGATCTGTCGAGGCTTTTTGCGAACTCTCGATCCGCAAGAGATCGGTGCAGATCGAGATAAAAATCGCTCAGTTCAGGTTTAAACACAACCAAAGACCTGGAGATATCGTGAGACAAGAATCTGTTATCGAAATTAAAGCGTCTGGTGCATGGAACGGTGGTACTCTTACCGACAATTCGATCTATGAAAACAAGGGTATGTTTTTCAAGGGTGATATCCCCGTAAACATGAAATCCATTGAAGAGCGCATCGGAATAAGGACCCGCATGGTAGCACCGGATGACACAAGAATAGGCGTCATTGCTCTTCAGAACTTGCTGGAAACATCGGGTCTCGATCCGGGTCGTATTAAAATGATTATCGGTGCCACCAATGTAGGAGAGGATAAATACGAAAAAGGCCCGTTGATCCGGCACTCCTTTGAAACCATAAAGACGCATTGCCCGAATGCCATTCCCTTTGATCTGTATGCCGGTTGTCCCGGCTACAACGTCGGTGTCGAGTTGCTTTTCATGCTCTCTCTTAGCGGCCAACTGAAAGCAGGCGATATATCCATCGTTGTCGGCGCGGAAAATATCCATCGCGCCAAAGCTTTTGCACCCCTTGATACGTCCAATATTATTTTCGGCGACGACGCGCTGGCAACAGCGCTTGTAACAACGAATACCCGCAAGCCTCCTTCAAATAACATTTTTACAAAAAAGACACACAGCAAACTCTCTTCTGATTTTGTCTGCGATCTTGCGGAAGTTATCCTTAAGCTGAATGGTAATCAAAAAATCGATGGTATTATCATCGATAACCAACTCGGTAAGCTTCAATACAGAGTGCCGGCTACCGCCGCAAGACTTCAGCACGAACTTGCCGTTCGAATGTTTCCAGAAGAAGAAAAAGACGGGCATTTCAACGGGTTCAAGCGTGCCATGGATTTTTATAACCACCATGTAGATTCTTTTGCGTTTGATATCATGTCCCTCTCCGAAAATTCACAGCTTGTGGAAAATATCGCCAATGCCTATATTCAATCGGGTAAATTTGCTTCGATAGTGACTGTTTATCTGGCTGAAGATCTGAATGCGGAGATTGCGGTTCATCATGGTCATGGGTTTGTGTTTAAAAGACCCCTTTACGGTATTGTTGATACACGAACCCGAACGCATGGTTGTTTTGCAAATTATATCCAGGCTGTTCCAACAAAAAACGATGTGTTTGGCGATATGAACGGCAAGGGTGTCTTTCTCTACGCCACCCGGGGGGCCAGAGACCATTTAACCGACCTGTTACAGCACAATCAACTGACGATGTATGATCTCGACTTGTTGATTGAACATCAGGCAAATTTTGCCATGATACCAATGACACTCGAAAAGGTATTGGACAATGGTCAGTCCGATTTAAGAAAGGATGTAATCGAATACGTCTCCAATAAGATGATCAACAATATTCATGTACGTGGCAATTGTTCGGTGGTGTGTATGCAGCGACTACCCTATGATCTGAGTCGTGGGGCCCTTTTACCGGACAGCATTAATGAATTCCCCATCAATCAAAATATCGAAAAATTAACAAATGCAAAAGTGATTCTAAATGATTCGGTGGGTGCGGGGATGACAAGAAGTTCATTCCTTCAAATAAAAAAATAGGGTTGTTCAAACAACCCTATTTTCATATTTTGATTAAAGAACCACGCAGCAAGCAACGAAGAATGTCACTCGCTGTTGTGGTTGTTTTTTTTAAATATCCAAGGTGCTGACCGAAAGGGCGTTATTCTGTATAAACTCTCTACGGGGCTCCACCTCGTCCCCCATCAAAATAGTGAAGATTTCATCTGTATCCACGGCATCTTCTATTCTTACCTGAAGCAGTGTACGCTTTTCCGGATTCATGGTTGTCTGCCATAATTGCTCTGGATTCATTTCACCCAGACCTTTATAACGTTGGATACTGAGGCCCTTTTTGCCCTCCTCGACAAGATGAACCAAGAGTGCTTTCTTCTTTTCAAATGCAAGACCCGGGTCTTCCTTTTCTTTGTTCCTTACCACGAATGGCGGAAAATCATATTTGAATATTTTTTTCCCGAGAACCCTGGCTTTTTGAAAATCCGCAGAATACACAAGACTCTTACTGATTTTAATGGGACCCACATCCGTGATAAAAGGATTTTTTATCAATAGTTCGCTTTTAAGCTCGGCCGTGGGAATGACTGTCATTTCAAAAGCATCTATTTCATTATTCCATTTCAGATCGATTGTTTCATACCGCTGTTTTGCAAGTTCCTGCTTCAACACCATCATCTGATCTTCATCCTGAAGAAACTTTTTACTGATAGTACTTTGCCGGATAACGGCCTCGGTCAAATCCTGGAAAAACCCTCTTTTTTCAATATTGGAGAGGATATTGGAATATTCCGCCAAATTACCCAGAAAAATCATCAACCTGTGGTTTGACAATTCTTCTGTCTCCTTGCCAAAAGAGACAACCTTCTTTTCACATATGCGCTTTAATATATACTCGTTAAAGTCCTGTTCATCCTTTAGATAAATCTCGTTTTTACCTTTACCCAGTTTTAAGAGAGGGGGTTGGGCAATATACAAATATCCATTCTCTATAACTTCAGGAAATTGTCTGTAAAAAAAAGTTAGGAGCAGTGTCCGTATATGCGAGCCGTCAACATCGGCATCAGTCATAATGACTATTTTATGGTAGCGAAGCTTTTCTATATCATATTCTTCCCTGCCGACACCCGTACCCAGGACTGTGATGATATTTTTTATTTCTTCACTGCGAAGAATTTTATCAAATCGCGCCTTTTCAACATTTAAAATTTTACCTTTCAAGGGCAGGATCGCTTGAAATTTTCGATCCCTTCCCTGTTTGGCAGAACCTCCGGCTGAATCACCCTCCACCAGGAAAAGTTCCCTCAGGGCTGGATCCGACACCTGGCATTCCGCCAATTTTCCCGGCAGTGTCGAGTCAATCAACGACCCCTTGTTCCTGGCAAGATCTCTGGCTCGTTTAGCAGCATCCCTTGCTCTGGCGGAATCAACCGCCTTTGCAATTATCTTTTTAGCGATGGTGGGATTTTCCTCGAGAAAAATACTCAACTTTTCATTTATAAGCGACTCCACAAGACCCTTGACTTCACTGTTACCCAGTTTGGTCTTTGTCTGACCCTCAAATTGCGGATTGATGATGCGAACACTGATAATGGCTGTAATACCCTCCCGCACGTCGTCTCCACTGATTTTAGAAATGAGATTCTTGGGCAAGTTGCCATTCGACAGATATTGATTAAGGGTGCGGGTCAATCCCGCCTTGAAGCCTATCAGATGAAAACCACCTTCTACTGTGTTGATATTATTAGCAAATGAAAATATTTTTTCTTTGAATGTGTCATTATATTGTATTGCGACCTCTATCTGAACATCGGCTTTGTTGCCCTCAATAAAAATGGGTTTGTGAATGGCTGTATGCCGCTTGTTAATATATTCCACAAACGAAACAATCCCACCCCGATACATGAATTCATTTTTTTCATCAGATCTCTCGTCCTGAAGGATAATTCTGACACCCTTGTTCAGAAAAGCCAGCTCCCGGATCCGGCGAACCAAAATGTCATAACTAAATTCAACACGATTAAATATTTCAGGATCCGGGGTAAAGTGTATCTTGGTACCTCTTTTTTTTGTTTTACCGACCACCGTTAATTCACTTGCTTTCAGGCCTCTCTCAGAGGTCTGATAGTCAACTTTTTTATCTTTATACACTTCTACTTCCAGAATCACTGAAAGCGCATTCACGACCGACACCCCTACACCATGAAGACCACCGGAAACCTTGTAGGAGTCATTGTCAAACTTACCACCCGCGTGCAGTTTTGTCAGCACGACTTCAACAGCTGGAATTTTTTCGGTTTTATGAATTCCAACCGGTATGCCCCTGCCATCGTCCTCCACGCTCACGCTGTTATCAGGATGAATCGTTACGGTAATATTCTCACAGTACCCGGCCATTGCCTCATCAATACTGTTATCAACCACTTCATAAACCAGGTGATGCAGTCCGGCAACATCCACATTTCCGATGTACATAGAGGGTCTTAACCTTACAGGCTGCAACCCTTCCAATACATCGATACTCGTTTCGTCGTATTTTTTTTCCATTATATTCTCATCGGCATAATTACGCCCAAATATGTTTTATCGTTTTCCCCTTCGATAACACAGGGTTTTTCCTCGCTGACTATATTGATCAATACATTATCTGTTTCAATGGCGTTTAATAGTTCAATAAAATACTTCGGGTTAAAAGCAACTTTTACCGGATCCCGGCTGAAATCAATCGGCATATCTTCTTTTGACTCACCGATTTCAGGATTTGTTGCACTGACGGTAATTTTATCCTGTCCAAAGTCAAAAACAGCCCCTTTATAGTTTTCCGAAGACAAAATAGACATCCTTTTCAAAACCATTGTAAATTTATCCCTGTTGACGGGAATATCAAATCTGCTTTCTTTTTTAATAATATCCGTGTATTCTGGAAACTCTCCCTCCAAAAGCCTGATAATAATCGTTTCGGTCTCTTTTTTGGCGATAAAATAGGTTTTCTTTATCCCGACACGAACCGTCCCCTCTAAAGACAAAAATTTCGCCACTTCCATCAATCCTTTTTTAGGAATGATTATTTTGTCAAATACCGGAATGTTGACATCTTTATTAAAATGATAATCCGCCTTTGTAAGCCGGCTCCCATCGGTGGATACCATTCTGACACAGATACCCTCTTCCGTTTTGATATGCTCGAAAAGTGTGCCCGTTATATGAGCTCGTTTATCATCTGTTGCACCGCTAATCATGGCGCTCTTTTCAATCATTTTCTTTAAAGAGGCGGATTCAATTTCAAAAAGCTCAATTTCATCCACCTGAGGGTTTTCTGGAAATTCATCAGAATCCATCCCGACGATATGGTACTGAACATCTGGGCTGCCTATTTCAATCCATTTATTTTCAACCTCATTGATTTCGATATTCTCGTTTGGAAATTCCCTGACTATTTCAAAGAATTTTCTGGCACTGATGGCGATACTTCCTTCTTTTTGGACAACAGCCGGATAAGAACCTTCTATACCGGTTTCAAGATCTGTTGCCATCAGTGTGATGCCATTGCCGGTTGTGATCAACAAGACGTTTTCAGTAATAGCAAGATTGCTCTTTCGGCTTGTCAATCCCTGAATTTTAGAAAGAACCCCCAGGATATCCCCTTTTTTGATTGTAATCTTCATATCTATTCCTTACCTTATAAATAAATAAGTATTAATAAGGGCTGTTCATAACAACAATAAGTCAGTAATACATTTGTTTTATTATTAAAAAACAAATGTTGCTGTTACAATAAAAGACTGAAAACCTGCTCAGAAACAGATCTTTTTAATCCATGGTATTGTTACTGTTAATAAATAGATAATTATGAACAATTTATCAATACAAAATACAATATATTGTGTATAAATATGTTTTAATAATATATATATAGCCGGAATACCCAGACGAAACAAGATGAAATTTATTACCGACCTGCATGTTCATTCAAAATACTCAAGAGCCACCGCCAAAAACCTTGATTTAGAAAATCTTTATATTGCCGGTCAATTAAAAGGCATTACGGTTTTGGGTACCGGCGACGTTACGCACCCGGCCTGGTTTTCGGAAATAAAGGAAAAACTGGTGCCGGCCGAAGCCGGATTATTTAAATTGAGAGAAGATATCGCCCGGGTGTGTAATTCCTTTATACCTGAAAAATGTCAGGGAACCATCCGCTTTGTTCTGGTTTCGGAAATAAGTAGTATTTATAAAAAAAAGGGGAAAACACGCAAAAATCATAATCTTGTGTTTTTCCCGGAGATTGAATCCGTTGAAAAATTTAACAATACGCTTGATAATATAGGAAATATCAAATCAGATGGCCGACCGATACTGGGTCTGGATGCCAGAAATCTTCTTGAAATATCGCTGGAAATATCATCGGACAGTTTTTTCGTGCCGGCCCATATATGGACACCCTGGTTTTCCATGCTGGGATCAAAATCAGGCTTTGATTCGATTCAAGAATGTTTTGAAGACCTAAGCCCTCATATTTTTGCGGTGGAAACGGGTCTGTCATCCGATC
>JASJGV010000281.1:0-6142 GCA_033791325.1 Desulfobacterales bacterium
GCCCGATGTGACCTGCCCGACTACGGCAACCTGCTGGTCTACAAACTGCCAAAGGAAAAACTGGTCTATGGACCGATGCAGATTGAAGCCAGGGTGGATCAGCAAACGGAAATTTCCCGAGAATTGAGTCTTTGGGGACAGAGAGGCTCCCGAGTCATCCGGGGTAATTTACTGGCTATTCCCGTCGGTGAGACCTTTATTTATGTGGAGCCGGTATACCTGGAAGCCATACAGGAAGAAAGCCAAATGTCCCCAAGCGGCACCTCTCAGCCCGGTTCTGCGGAAAAACCTCAGCGCGCAAGCGTGCGTGTCCCTAAACTGGAAGAGTCAAGGGCTGCTTCTTTGCCGGAGCTTAAAAGAGTCATCGTCGCTTTTGGTAATCGCCTGGTTATGGAGGAAAACCTGGACAGGGCCTTGAACAGTATCCTGGGTATTGAAATGACTTCGGAACAGCCGACTTCCCCGGTTATTCATCAAAGAGAGAGTAAAGGATTATCCAGTCCGGGTTCGACGGCGCTGGAGCATTACAAGAAAGCCAAGGCATATCTGCGCAATGGCGACTGGTCCGGCTACGGGAGGGAACTGGAAAGCCTGGAAAAAATCCTTAAAGAAATATCCGGAATGGAGAACGCCAAACAGTAGTAATAGCCGCTTGTATCAATTCCCCTGGCTGGGTTCCCACTGACCATAGTGATTTTGACATTTCTCGTTGGAAGAATTTACCCCAACGTTGCAAAAGCCGGAGGTCTTCAGAGCCAAGGCGTCGAGGGTGAAGCTGTAGTCGTTTACCGCGAACCCTTGACAACACCGGATCTGATGTCCTCCGGCCTTACCCGCAGGGTAAACAACATGACAAAGCGGAACGTTATTTTGACAAAGGCTAAAAAAGACATATCAAGAAAACTGAATAGAGGAGCTTGGCCATGCAGATAATGCAACACTCGGCCCATCTGGATCAAATGATTCGTCAAACACGTGCTCATCACGTAAGTTTAAGTTCCATGGCCGATAGAAAGGCGAATATGATGCTAACCATTGCATCTTTGATGATACCACTTTCTACAGGGTTCCTGTATGATGATCGGTCCCACCTGGCTGCTGTTACTCTGATCGGGTTTTGTGTTCTGACCATCGTGATGGCGGCATTTGCGGCAATGCCTAAAATAAAGACCGGCAAGAAACCAGACGCAACGTCTGATTTAGAAAAAACGTCGTTTAATCTACTCTTTTTCGGATCATTTACTAGCATGAGCTATAGCGAATATAAAGATGCCATGGAAACAATGATGAATGATTCAAACGCGGTTTATGAAACCCAGGTTCGTGAAATATATAGCATGGGGCAGTATCTGGCCCAGAAAAAATACAGATTTGTCCAGTTGTCATATCTGTCTTTTATTGCGGGCATCTTAATCAGCTCGTCTATCTATATCGTAGGGTCATATACCTGACCCTGTATTGTTCCTGCCTTGTATCGAGGGAATAGAATATGACTAGGAGGATTCTCGATGGTCAAAAAAAAGAAATTGAAAAAGAATCAGAGTACGCACCTGAATATCGAACTATCTTCTGATCTGTTTCTATCGATCAAAGGCACTAAAGGTATTTTCCCAAGTTACCTCATTGGTATGAAGCCTGATGCTTTCATCATTATCAAAACGCCTACAATCATAAGCAGTGAGAATCTCTTGCCCGAAGGAGCATCCTTGATTATTCGTTACACCCATTTAGGCGATGTATACAGATTCAACACGTCTATTCTGGGAGAGAGCCAGGATCCATTTAAAGTGACGTTTTTATCCTATCCTGGCCTGGTTGAAAAAATAGAGTACCGTGACTCTCCAAGGATTAGCAGCTATATCCCGGCAGCCCTTATCTATAAGAGTATCGAGGTAAAAGGTATCATTACCGATATCAGTGTCGCTGGATGCAAATTCAGAACAGATTCCATTGAACAAATGGAGGACTTGTTAATAAAAAAAGGCGGTGATGTGACCTTGCATTTTCCTGTATTAGGCCTGGATGGAATCAAGGAGTTTAAGGGAAAAATAAAGAAGGTCGCATTTGATAACGATCTTGCTCTGGGTATTGGTTTTCGTGAAATTGACGATGATTTCCGTAAAATAATAACGTCATATATTAAAAGCATGATGGAATACAGGGCTAAATGAAGTTGAGCGTTGTCAGCCGTTCTCCCTGATGAAGCATGTTCCGACATGACTTGGACCTGACTGCCGGCCGGAATTCGCAAAGAATACGGTAAACAGGGGTGTGGTTATCAAACACGAATGTGTTCTATAACAGCGTCACCCATTCTGGAAGTGCTTACTATTGTTGACGAAGCACTTGCGATATCACGGGTACGAATGTCATCCGCGAGAGTGGCATAGACAGCTTTCTCTATTGCCGTGGCGGCCCTGTCCTGATTTAGGCTGAATCGCAGCATCATGGCGGCAGACAGGATCTGGGCAATTGGATTTGCAATATTTTTACCGGCAATATCGGGTGCTGTGCCACCCGCGGGTTCGTATAAGCCGAAACCGGTTTCGTTCAGACTGGCTGAGGCCAGTAGCCCCATGGATCCGGTGAGTATGGCACACTCATCTGAAAGAATATCCCCGAACATGTTTCCGCAGAGCAACACGTCGAATTGATGAGGGTTCTGGATGAGCTGCATGGCGGCGTTGTCGATGTAGATATGATTTAAAAGCACTTCAGGAAATTCGCGACCAACCCGGGTGACAACTTCCCGCCACATGACCATCGTGGTCAAGACGTTGGCCTTGTCCACGGAAGTAACTTTTTTTCCTCGTTTCATGGCATAGCTGAAGGCCATTCGGGCGATACGCTCGATTTCCCCACGGGTGTAGACCATTGTGTCGAAAGCTTTCTCATCCGGTCCTGCCCCTTCCCGACCTTTGGGTTGGCCAAAATAGATACCCCCTGTCAATTCCCGGACACACAGAATGTCAAAACCGTTCTTTACGATAGTTGAACGAAGGGGACTGTTTTTGGCTAAGGAGGGAATCATCCACGCAGGGCGAATGTTGCAGAATAGTTTGAAGTGTTTTCTAAGCGGAAGCAGCGCAGCGCGCTCGGGCTGTTTTTCCGGGGGAAGGTCTTCCCATTTTGGGCCGCCCACAGAACCAAATAACACGGCGTCTGCATTTTCACAGATTGTGATTGTTTCCTCGGTAAGCGCTTCCCCATGCCTGTCTATGGAAATACCGCCGACGTCGGCATATTGGTATGTCAATTCGAGGTCAAATTGATTCTGAACGGCTTCTAAAACTTTGGTTGCTTCTGTCATGACTTCGGGGCCGATGCCGTCTCCGGGCAGGATGGCTATGGTATGCATATATAGTACCTCAGTATTCGTATTGTCTGGTTTGTACCGCTTGTCATAATAATGTTCTGAAAATAGGATGGCGGCATAAGGGTTTGTAGCAGAAAAACGGTCCTCAATCGGAACGTTTTTCTAACAACCCCTATAACACCGAGGTTGGTCAAAGGACACTTCTGTATGATGAAAGCAGCCGTGTATAGCGGATCTAAAGGGCTCGTGATCGAAGAAATTCCCGTACCACGGATAAGCCCGGACCAGGTGCTAGTGAAGGTGTCCCATACGGGATTTTGCGGATCAGACCACTCCATGATATCCAGCGGTGGATTGGCGGAAGGCACGATTCTCGGGCATGAGACCTGTGGGGTCGTTGTTGAAACAGGAAATCTTGCCAGGGCGCTACCGGAAGGGACCCGCATCATTGTTCGGCCGACTTCCTGCGGCAACTGCCCGGACTGTAAATCAGGTAAGCCATATTTTTGTCAAGAAAACCGCCGTTCCATTGGCATCGGCGATTTGCCGGGGGCTTTTGCGGAGTATTTCGTGGCATATCCGGAAATGCTCATCCCGGTACCGGCTGGGGTTGACTCGCAGAACGCAGCCCTGGCAGAGGCGTTTGCCGCTTCGTTGCATGCCATTACATGTATCGACAAGCAAGGTTGTTCCGCCCTTGTTGTGGGCGGTGGTCCCATCGGTCTGGCATTGGTGAGGCTCTTAAAGATTCTCGGATTTCACCCGATCCTGCTTTCAGAGCCGGTTGCAAAAAAGAGGGAGATTGCCCAGGCCTTTGGCGCTGCCCACGTGATCGATCCCCTGACGGAGGATCTGAACCGGAATATTTTTATGCACACAGAAGGCAGGGGCTGCGATGTCGTCTTCGAGTGCTCGGGTGTTCCCTCCCTGATTCAATCCTGTATGGATGCCGCTGTCCGGGGCGGTACGGTGTGTGTGGTGAGCGTCATGTATACAGAGGCCCGAATTACTCCTATCACCTTGAACTTTAAAGAAATCCGGCTTACGGGCTCTTACTCGAATACGCATGCGGAGAATATCCAATGCCTGAATTGGATGGCTGAGGGCAAGCTTGACGGAAGACCATTGATCACCGACCTGATTTCGCTGGATCAGTTGCCCGATATTTATGAGAAACGGATCGATACCGGGCAGGCCATCAAGGTGATGATAGATATGCAGCTGTAAGCCATAAGCGGTAAGCAGCCTAGAGCTTACGGCTTATTGCTTATAGCTGTCCTGTACCAATCCTCGAGTTCAAACAGCCGTTTGGTCATCTGATAGTGCCCGTCTGCAAATACACTATAATCTCCGCCTCCGCCCATGGCTGATGAAAAACGAACCGTATTGGCATAAAAGAGCCATTGATCGCTCCAGAGTCTTTCCGGGTATTCATCGAAGGGATTTTCTGCATCTGCCAACCCGGCTGCCCATATATCCGACATGATGTGGGTGGTGGCAAGAGTGCTGTCATTGGTTTCCTGGATCGTATTTTCAAAGCGCTGCCAAAATCCATTGACCCAGCTTGACGCATGGCAATTAAGACAGATCTGCTTAAACTGTGCGGTGCGATCTTTTTGTTCCGCTTCTGAGATGAGGTAGGTCTTGGCTGTATCGCCGTTCATATCGGTTGGTAAGGGTTGCCCGGCAGCGTTTCGAATAATGGAAGTGTCCGGGTTTTTGGGATAGGGATGGGCGTAGATGAGTCCGAACAGTCGCCAGGGAAGCCGGTCATTGAAGCGATGTGAGCGCTGGGAAACCACATCGCCTTCGGTGTTGACCAGCAGGCTGATATGACACCCCGCACAGGTGGGGGCAGTGAAATCCTTGCCGATGGTCCATGGCACCGCATTGAAATCCCAGTCACCCTTTTGGGTCTCGAATAGATTGCCGTGTTTACTGGAGGAATAGACTTTATAGACCGGCACATCAGGACCCACATGGCACTCCTTGCAGGTATAGGGTTTCCTGGCCATCTCAATGGAAAACGCGTGGCGGGTGTGACAGGGGGTGCATGCACCCAGGCTGCCGTCCAGGTTGATGCGGCCGACACCCTGGTTGGGCCAGCCTTTGATGATAGGAAAGTCCAGTTCGCCGGCGGCGTCCGTGTCACGTGTTTCCGTACCCGCAACCTCGAGAATGGTTCCGTGGCAGTAGTAACAACTTTCGGCTTTGGTGGCTTCGCTTTCAGGTTCGAAATGTACCTTGCCATGGCGCCAAGAGGGCTTTCCAAGGATACTGCGCTGAAGTTTCTGATAGAGTGCGTTACCGGCCAGATTTTTGTAGGCATGTGCCATGAGATTTCCGGCATACTGGTCTGTCTCGGTTTGATGGCAGGTGCTGCAGTCTTTGGGACTCACCACAATATGTATGTCGTACCCGTTGTGCTCAAAGGTATCGGCATGTGCCCCAGGCCGCAGCATGTGGCATTCGGCACAACCCACGGCCGTATCCCGGAGCTCCTTTGGTATATCCTTGCTTGAAACCTTTAGGGCCAGGGCATCGGCCTGCATGGCCTGTGCCGGCGTTGTTTTGGCATGCCGGCTGTTTTGCCAGTCGGCGATGATGCCCGGTTGAAAAGTGCTGTGACAGTCGATACACTCACTGCTTGCCTCGCTGACCAGCACTTCCGCAGCGGATGAAAGACAGGGAATCAGAAAGCAAATCCATATCGCACAGACAATGGGTTTCATGAGGGTTTCCTCCACGTTGGTTTTTTTGTGCCACGGCAGGAATGCTTGCCGGCGGATAAAAATGGATACGTTATACCGCTTGTCATAATAATGT
>JASJGV010000282.1:0-6422 GCA_033791325.1 Desulfobacterales bacterium
TGGATCTGGATCTGAGCTTTGACGAGGCACCTGCAGGGGAAACACCGGCCGACGGCGACGCATTAGAAGATTTTGATCTGGATCTGGACTTTGACAAGGCACCTGAAGAGGACGTGTCGATCGACGAAGATATCTCGTCTGAGGAACTCGACCTTTCCGATATAGAGTTATCCATGGAATCTGAATCAGGGGCTGAAACCGATGAAAGTGACCTTGATCTTGACCTGGAGCTTGATCTGGATTCAGAGCTGGAAACAGAATCGGATTTGACCGAAGACGAGGGAGAGTCGGAAGAACTCGATTTTTCAGATTTTGAAGAAACCGTTATGCTCGATACACCTCCGAAGCTTGAAACCGAGAATGTTCCTAACGATCTCGGGGAAGAGCTTGACTTCGACCTCGAGATGGCGGATGACGCTCCCCCGGAGGCTGAACCAGAGCTTCCTTCCATGGAAAAAGAGGATGTCGAGATCGAAGACCTCGATTTTGAACTGGATATGGAGCTTGAGGGAGACGCCGCAGATGATACCGCTGACCAGGATAGCGAGGATGTTGATCTTTCAGACATCGAAAAGATGCTCGAAGGGGATGGTAAAGAGGCTGAAACCGTCAGCCTCCTGTCCGATCTTGACGATGTCGAAACCGAAGTGGAAAAGTGGAAAGAGTCGCCCGACGACGATCTGATGGATCAGTCAGGTGAGATTGATCTGTCGGATATTATGATCGATGCAGATGACGACTACATGGAAGAAGATATCGAAGACGTAGAACTGGACTTGGACATCGATGAAGCTCCCGAACCGGTTATGGCCGGTGATGGCGGGGGTAAGGCAGGAAACCTCGACATCTCCGGGTTTGAGGAGTTTGATATCCCGGCTGAAGGGGACCAGGTTGAAGGGCATTTCAGCGGTGGAGACATCGAACTTGAGTTTGAAGTCGATGAAGATGTCGACGATCTTGATGGAATGGCCACCATATCTCAAGCCGAAGAGATTGGGGTGGGATCTGATACCGTTGAATACGAAGAACCCTTGGTGGCTGTCGATGAGGCCCCGACCAAGAAAGAAGAAAAAAAGAAGAAAGTCAAAAAAATCAAGCCTGTCAAAAAAAGTGGTATTACGCGGCCGATTCTGTTGCTCCTGATTCTGCTTATATTGCCACTGGTTGTGGTTGTTCTGCTCGATAGATTTATGAATATGGAGGTGCCGTATGTGACGGATTATCTGAAGCAGGTGCCCTATCTCAACCAGGTGATGAAACCCGAGATGAAAGACGTTGGTGAGATCAGGGTTGACAACATCAGCAGCATGTTCATTGATAATAAAACGCATGGAAAATTATTTGTCATCACCGGTACGGTTAAAAATGAATTTTCCGAAAGCCGCAAGTATATCAAAATACAGGGCAATCTTTATTCCACCGGCAAAACACTGGCAAGAGAGGTAACTGTATACGGTGGGAATGAAATTTCAGATCTGGATCTGTCTGAAATGTCTCTGACGGATATCAACCAGCGTTTGTCAAATCGATTCGGAGATAAGAAATCCAATTTTGATGTGAAATCGGGGCAGGCCATCCCATTCATGGTCGTGTTCTCGGATCTACCGGAATCTCTCGAGGAGTTTACGATCGAAGCTGCCGGATCTTTCCCGGTAAAGAAACAGCAATAAACAGCTTGACTTCAGCATGTCAAGTTGGTAGGAAACCCGCTGTTAAATTTCGGGAAGCCGATTCTGATTGGCGATGTAGCTCAGATGGTCAGAGCATGCGGCTCATATCCGCAGTGTCCGGGGTTCAATTCCCTGCATCGCCACCATAGATAACAAGCCTACTCTTTATCGGGTAGGCTTTTGTTATTTTAGACTTTATCTATTTAATCCCCGTCTATCCATTTCTGCTTAGTGTAAGGGTTCTGGTGTGCCCCTGGCAAATTTATCTCTGCTGTTACCTACAGCAAATGTACTTAATGAAGATCATTTCGCAAGCATCCGCACTGTTGCTACCCCTATCATTCCTCCCCAGGCCACTAGTCGATAGCACTATTTGCCATTATTATCACCCAAGACCGTTCAGATGCCAGCATCTGCCAGTAAGCATCTCAAGATGCTCTGTCGCGCATCTAAGTGTTACCTTTTTTACATACCAGCATTTAAGACTCGGCTTTTTGATTCATAGTTTGTGTTATTTGTTTAGCTTGATTCATGGATAACCATTTATAAATATTAGATATTATGGTTTTATCGATTTTTTGCATGAATTTTGCATCACAAACTTATAACACAACTATCTTAAAGAGGATTTGGTATGAAAAGAATTTTATTAATGTGTTTGAGTTTTTTCTTCGTATTATTTGGCGTCGAATCTGATGGAATAGTTGCCGGAACTAAGGTTATTGATAATTTCGCTCAAGCTACCGAACCAAACGTGATGATCCTTTTGACAACCGGCGTTATCGGTCTTTTTATTGTCTCAAGAAACATGTTCAAAAGGTAACTGCCTCTCGTCTTTTGAACTCCTTCTGACTGGGCAGCTTATATGGCTGCTCTTTTTTAATCAGGCACTAGCTCTAAACAGGCGCACGACATTTAAATGCAGTGGTAAACTTCGGGATCGGATCAATGGAACGTGAAACAATAATATGCATATTCTGTGGCGCTATCGCAAAGGTGAAAGAGCAAAGTGACCTGATAATTGTATCCTGCCCACGGTGCAAACGTGAAACTGAGGTGGATGAATACCAGGATATCTTTGACCAATGGCTGGGTGACATACGCAATAAGGATGGTAAAATGTAGTAATTCAGAATTGACCTGGCAGTTACCGATTCTGAGACGGTGTCTGTCAGTTCAAAATCAGGCCACAAGTTTTTCTGGCCATATATTTTTCCATCTTTAAGCGTTTACCTTGTTAGATTGCATATTTGCCCCTTAGTTCTTCAAAAGCTGCATTTATTTCATTCTTTGGATGCGTGCCAGATTCGACGATGCCAGCTGCTACAGTGTGCCAAAATATCTCCCCACCGTCTGAAACCAGGATTGGATACTTATCATTAAAGTATTCAGAAACCGGCAGTACAAAAGTATCAATTCTTTTTGAAAGAGGAACTTCTTTTTTGAGCGACAAGGTATCGTTATGGTCTATCCACTTATCTCTAACTTCCTCTCGGGCTTTATCAGCAAGCTTTTTCATATTGTCGGCTACATCATTGTTTTTATTCTTTCCAAACATGAATTACCTCCCGCAAATGATTTCTTCTCCAGCACAAGGCTGAGCCAAAGGGTGTTTCAGCCGAATATGGAGCATAAAACCTTTATTATCACTAGAGTAATACATTTCACGCAGTTGGCCATGACATTTTGCGCCAATTTGTTGACCTTCCCCGCCTAAATTGATATAGGCTGTAACAGGTTGATATTGTGTAAAAATTAATAGATTCAATTTCAAGTGGAGGTGAAAAATGCTTTACACCAACCTTGCGGTTACGAAAAACGTATTTTGGAAGATGCTTGAGTACTATGGTCAAGATCCAGAGCCTATATTTCTGGAGGCGGGTATAGATCCAGAACGTCTTAAAAATTCCGAAGATCGAATACGATTTTCTTCAGCTTATAAAGTATTGGTTAAACTGTCAGAAATTAGTGGTGATCCATGTTTTGGTTTGCGAATAATAAAATTCTGGCATCCTTCATATATGCATGCTTTAGGGTATGCATGGCTTGCAAGTCAAACCTTGCGAGAAGCTTTAAACCGATTTGTCCGCTATTCTCGTATCATATCTGAAGCAGGGGGCTTTTTAGTGGAAGAAGATTCAGAGAGTTTTTTATTAATGTGTGATTCAACATTTACAAAAATGCGCCCGCCCGAGGCAATTGATGCGACAATGACAATCATCGTTCATATGTGCCGGCTTAATTTGGGTAGCGATTTTAAACCAATATCTGTCAACTTTGTTCACTCGGAACCTTCATGCTCAGAACAATTCTTTGATTATTTTAAATCTGAAGTTAATTATGATAAATCCAGAGATAGTATTT
Organism: Desulfobacterales bacterium; assembly: GCA_033791325.1. Taxonomy (GTDB): domain Bacteria; phylum Desulfobacterota; class Desulfobacteria; order Desulfobacterales; family B30-G6; genus B30-G6. Next base: position 4,035 of record JASJGV010000282.1, read on the forward strand.
TATTTTCTTTGGCAGATATTGACGAACAACTGCCTGGATCAAATCCTCATCTTGCGAGCCTCAATGAAAAAGTCATAACCAAGTATCTATCAGGCCTTGACAAAGAGAATATCCTTCACCGTGTCAAGGCTTGTATTACAGATATGCTTCAATCGGGCAGTGTGGTCAGTGATGCTGTTGCAAAAAATCTTGGACTGAGTAAACGCAGTCTTCAAAGGCGGTTACAGGAGGAGGGAACCAGCTTTATGACGCTTAAAGATGAAGTTCGTAAAGAACTATCTCATAATTATGTCAGAGATAGCAAGATTGATATAATCGAAATTGCTTTTCTTTTGGGATATTCTGATCAAAGCGCTTTTTCCCGATCATATAAGCGAATGACAGGAATGTCACCAAGTGAAGTTAGGGGTACTTATTAATTAGTGCCAATCTTCTTTACCGCGTCTAACCTCATACACGGAGGTTCTACCATGCCCAAACAAATATATAGTGACACACTATTATTCACAAAATGCACCAACCTGAATACAGATCAGTGCTTCTACAGTAAAAGTCCGGAAATGATTTTGTCCCTATTCAGCGATCCGGAAAATTTTGCAATAGACAACACGAAGGCTCAGGCTTTGAATGACCGGTGTTCCCGATGTGATTCATATCAAATGAGTTGAAGAAGACCCAACGAATGACCAGCCAATCAAGCTGGTTCGTAATGAGCCACAAGACCACGGAAAACCTGAATGGGATGAAGTGTTTCAAAGATAAAAATAAAAAAAACGGAGGGTTTTCGGGTGAATACAGGATTTCAAAACAAGCATGTTGTCGTTACCGGTGCATCAGGCGGAATCGGGTTTGATTCAATATCACTTTTTCTCGCAGAAGGTGCAAAGGTCACTGCTTGCTACAAGAGTAATCTGGGAAAGTTAGAAGCTCTAGCAGATTCTTACCCTGGGCGCTTGAACATTGTGAAAGTTGATGTTCGTAACGAATCTGAAGTGGCGTTTCTTTTTTCAGAAGCACATACAGTTTTTGGAAGAGTAGATGCTGCTGTTGCAAATGCCGGAATAGCCTTTCACGAGGGAGTGGCAGTACAGGAAATGTCTATTGAACGTTGGCAAGAAACGCTATCTGTAAACCTGACAGGCGTATTTCTCTGTGCAAAACATTTCTTTGCTAACTTGAATAAGTACCCGGGAGATGATGCATCCCTGGTTCTTGTTGGTTCAACTTCAGGAGAATTTGGTGAAGCAAGGTATTGTGATTATTCTACTTCAAAAGCTGGACTTAGAGGACTACTGATGACCTTAAAGAACGAAATCGTTCACCTTGCCTTGCGCGGACGTGTAAATTTAATCAATCCAGGATGGACTGTGACACCGATGGCAGAAAGCGTGTTATCCGATAAAGCAATGGTGTCAAAAATCATACAAACAATTCCCCTAAGAAAGGTTGCAACACCTTCCGATATTTCACACGCTATTCTATACTTTTCTTCCGACAAACTGGCAGGGCATGTGAGCGGGCAGACAATAACTGTGGCTGGTGGGATGGAAGGAAGGGTCTTGTTCTCAAGAGACGAAATTGAAGAATATATACATTCCTGATGATTGTCGGGTATCATCCTGATCACCTGCCAACCAATAACTGCAAGTTGAAGAAGTCGACACCCTCAGCGAGAAGCCTTCTACTAAACCTGTAATCCTTCATTTAGATCAAAATTAACCCCAACGTTGCAAAAGCCGGAGGGCTTCAGAGCCAAGGCGTCGAGGGTGAAGCTGTAGTCGTTTACCGCGAACCCTTGACAACACCAGATCTGATGTCCTCTGGCTTTCCCGAAGGGTAAACAACATGGCAAAATCGAGCAACCGCAGCACCAAGGCGACAGTGGCGATCAGGATCATGGCCTGTATGTCGAAGTTGTTGAAGGTGATCAGGTAATAGGGGACATTCGTGCAAAACGTGCTTGACGTTTAACGTTCAATATAAGACTTATATGATATGCTGAGACTATCAAGGTTGGATGCCCCTGGCGTGTTGCACCATGTAATGGGTCGGGGCATTGAGCGAAGAAAAATATTTCTGAGCGATATAGATCGCAATGATTTTATAAGCCGCCTGTCATCACTGGTTCAGTTTGGTGCGTTTGAAATCTATGCTTGGGTTTTGATGCCAAATCATTTTCATCTGCTTTGTCAAACAGGTCATATCGGATCTTGATGATCGTGTTAAAAAGAACTTAAGATAGATGATATTGACTTAGAGTTGTGAACGTTCGGCACGAACGTCCCCTATTGCTATTGTGGACTTGCCGCAATGGGAAAAGGAAGAAAAATAATGAGGCACAACAGGAAATCTTTATTAATCATTGGCATGCTCTTGTTGTGCACGATG
>JASJGV010000283.1:0-7695 GCA_033791325.1 Desulfobacterales bacterium
AGCCGGAACTCACCCGAAAGATTACCCTGCCCTTGACCATTCTGACAGCGGCTGACGACCCCATTATTCCCGTCCAGGAATTCCAGCAACTCAAGCCTGGTAATGACACCCAGCTCATTATCCATGAGCATGGGGGCCACAATGGTTTTATTGAGGGCCTTTTTAAACCGGCCTGGTATGACAGGTTTCTGTTGCGTCAGTTTGAAGCAGACCTTTAAAATGATGATTTTATAAAGATGAACGTCCAACATCGAACGCTGAACATCGAATGAAAACGAAGATTGAAGAACCTCGCCGCACGATAAACCGGGATATTGTGTCGACATGAAAGGATTGGAATGGTGAAATATTGGAAGGGCAATCTGTAGAATTCCTGTCCTAATAGTTTATCCTAAAATGTAAAGGCTGGTCACCGAGCCGATGGGTGATCCGGCGACAATCTCGCAAGATAACCAGAGCCACGCATTTCTTTTTACGTTTAACCTCAACCGGATCAAATGTTGAACCAAGTTGAAGTTATTTCCCCCCACTCCTCACGGCTTCCTTGATCCGTTGAATATGCCCGCGCCCAAGCCCTTTCACCTCGCATCCAAGTTCAAAATATTGACGGATCTGGTCATCGTCCAACATTCCGAAGCAATCGATGATCGCCACTGATCGTCCGGTCATCTCCAGGACATCACTGGGTGAAAGTTTACAGTACTGCCGATGCCTCACCGCCAGGATAACAGCATCGACATCCTTTAAGGCGTGGGGAAGTTCACTGTGCATGTGAAGCGCGGTCAAGCCTTCCTGATTCCGGAAGAATCTTGCCCAGGAGTGACCGGGCGCCGGATAGGTGTCCTGCTTTTCGAGTTCCCACCAGTGCTTCACATAGGGATCATGAACCACGATTTCCCCTCCCATTTCCGTCAGCTTTCGCACGATGAGCTCCGAACCACTGTAGCGTGTATCACCAACATCCTCCCTGTAAGAAGCGCCCAGAAGCGCGATCTTGGAAGCTGCCACGATCTTGCCCATGTTGCGAAGGGCATCGCGCACCAATTCGGCAACATGCAGGGCTCGTGTATCGTTGATGTCGATGGCCAGGGGTGTAATTTTGAAGATGTCATCATCAAAACCCATAAGACGATTGTAGGCCCATACCCCCAGCCCGCCGTCCTTGGGAAGACAATAGCCGCCAATACCGGGCCCGGGAAATATGATATTCGAATGTGTGGGACGCACCTTGATAGCCTGGATGACCTTTGTAAGGTCTACATGATTTCTTTCGGCAAACCTGCTCCACTCATCAAGAAAGGCCAGCAGGGTTGCGCGATATGAGTTTTCAACAATCTTGCAGGTTTCGCTTTCGATGGGGCTATCCAGGACCGTCAAGGGGTATTCATCCACGTTAATCACACGCGATAAAAACGCTGTCACACGTTTGCGAGCCTGTTCATTGATACCGCTGCAGACACGCCAGAAATCACGGATGGATGACACATAGTTGCGCCCCGGCATGACACGCTCAAAAGAATGGGCCAGAAGTGGCTCCTTATCTGTCAAGCCACGATTGGCAAAGGCCTTTTTAATGATGGGGAAAGCCACATACTCGGTGGTCCCGGGCGGTACAGTGGTCTCTATCAGGACCAGACATCCGGGATCAATCTGTTGACCAATGGTCTCCAGGCTGTCCTCCAGCGCATGAATGTCTGCATGCCCCTGCTTGACGTTTCCGAGGGTCTCCTTGTGATAATCGCATTGAACATCGACAACCACGATATCGGCAAGACTCAGTACATCATATGAAAAAGAGGCCACCAGATTTTTTCGTTCACTGACACATCGTTCAATCAGAGGCGCCACTTCCGGATCTTCGGCTTCCACCGGCGCGATACCACGGTTCAGATAGGAGATCTTCCAGAATGATCGAACCGAGGGACGCTGCATGCCGATAACAAAGTAATGGGGCTCCCCGGTATCCGAGTCAACAGAATCTGCCACCACACCAGCCATGACGGCACCGACAAATCCGACACCCATGACGACGACAATCTCCCGATGCATTTTCCGATGCTCTTTCACAAGTGTTTTGATGCGTTCGAATTCCGCCGGGTAATCGTCTGCCTTCGGAAGGGGGAAAACTTCCCCGTTCGGGCAAACCGAGACATTCCTGTCGTCTATTCCTTTGGTTCCCTCACCATTCGTTTTCTGCATGCATTTCCTCCTAGAATTACCCTGTACCGCATTGGCAAGCCCAGCCGATTTGCCTGACCGGGTTCCCGGCTACAAGCGCATGATCTTTAACAGATCGGGTCACCACAGACCCCGCCCTTACAAAAGCGTAGCGTCCAAGTGTAGCCCCGCATATCACGGTGGCGTTGGTTTCAATATCACTTCACCCTTTTGGATCATCCCGAGCTCTTTTCTGGCAATACTTTCGATATATTCGGGATCGTTTTTAAGCCGCTCAATCGTACGGTACATCGTCAGATTCTCACGCTTCAACCTGATATTTTCCTGAAGCAGACGATCCTTTTCACTCTTTAGTTTAAACAGATCGGCAAGCCCATTGTCACTGAACATGATAAACAGCAACAGAGAGAACAACACCAGGATCACAATGGACAGCAATATTTTTTGTCTGTCGCTCATTTGGATCCTTTTTCGTTGGAGGTCATGCGCCCGCCAATCATCCTTGCCAGACCAATGGCCTCCGGACACTTTGCCAGGAAAGCACATCCTGCATAGGAAGCAATGCCGACCACAATCGTTCCGAAGACACCGCACAGGTGTTTTACAAAGCTTGCGTGGCCCTGTGGAATAAGCACCATTGCCACGGAAAAAACCACCACTCCCATGACGCCGGAGCAAAAAAGCGTTTTCTTTACGGATAGCAGGATCTCACGCCAATCGATCAGTCCCACCTTTTTTCTGAGAGCCCTTACCAGCAGAAAAAGATTGACCATTGAAGCCAGAGACGTTGCCAGGGCTAAACCACCGTGGCGAAGCGGCCACATGAGAGCTATACCCAGGATTATATTGACAATTATCGATATGGCAGCCATCTTCACGGGTGTTTTAGTATCCTGTAACGCGTAGAAAAGCGTTACGACAATCCGCACAGCTGAAAAAGCCCAGAGCCCAATCCCGTAGTAAAGAAGTGCTGAGGCTGTGAGCGCAGTCGTTTGGCTGTCAAAAGCCCCGCGTTTGAACAACAGCCCGACTATCGGTTCCCTCAGTAGTATCAGTCCGACCATGGAAGGGATGGTGATAAAAAAGACCAGCCGCATGGCATATCCAAAAGTTTCACCCAAAGCCTTGTTGTTGCGGGCAGCGGCATATCTTGAAAAACTGGGTAAAACGGCCGTTGCCGCGGCAATGGCAAAGATCCCCAGCGGGAACTGAACCAGACGATCCGCATAATAGAGATAGGAGACGCTTCCATCAGGCAGCAGCGATGCCAGCAGTGTGCCGACAAGGATATTGATCTGATAAACAGCCGCTCCAAATACTGCAGGCAGCATCAATGTTCCGATTCGTTTCAGCCCTGGGTGGAACAGACTGGCAGCTTCCCAGAACACCACGCCCTTGCGCAAGAGAAAGGGAACTTGAAGAAGCAGCTGCAGCAATCCACCAATCAACACACCGATGGCCAGACCATAGACCGGGTTTTGCAGATGCGGTGAAAGGAATAACACGGCTGCGATCTTGGCCAGGTTCAGCATGACAGGTGCAAGGGCCGGCGCGGCAAAATGTCCCAGAGTGTTTAGAATCCCCATGAAAAGTGCGACCAAACCGATGAAAAATATATAGGGGAACATGAACCGGGTCAAGGTTATGGTCAGTGCCAATTTTTCAGGCGATGCCATAAATCCAGGGGCCATGACACGGACGATCAATGGTGTCAGTAAGATGCCGAGCACCGCGGTGACTGCCAGAAGAATTGATATGAGGCGTATGGCTGATCGGGCAAACACAAACGCGGCCGACTCTCCATCTTTTGCCAAATATTCCGTAAATATCGGAACAAATGCGATGGTCAACGATCCTTCCGCAAAGAGTCTTCGCAGCAGATTTGGTATCCTGAAGGCAACAAAAAAGGCATCGGATGCCATACCGGCTCCAAAATATCCGGCGATGACCACATCTCTTAACAACCCGAATATACGGCTTAACAGGGTTGCACCGCTCACCACTCCGGCCGCCTTTGTAACCTGTGATTTCACCTGTTTCCTTTTTGTTATAAAATAATTATTGACTTGAGCCTGCAATCTTAATATATAACTGTGTTTATATCATTATCAACGAACCGAAAGGAGTATGAGACATTGGCAAATCATAAATCCGCACTTAAACGTGCAAAACAGTCCGAAACGAAACGCTTGCGCAATAAAGCAGTAAAAACCAAGGTAAAGCATACAGTGAAGGCTGTTTATCAAGCGACCGAGGGAGAAACCCCCGAAACTGCTTCAACGCATCTGAGGTCCGCAGTATCCGTTATAGATAAAGCAGCCAAAAAAGGTGTTATTCATAAAAAAACAGCCGCACGTAAAATATCAAGGCTGTCAAAAATGGTTAACCAGGCCGGCTGATTCCGCCTGGTTTTCATTTTCTGTTCATAATATTTTGCGCCACCCGCTGAGTGCTTTCCGGGCGGCGCTTTTATTTTAATGCCCCCTATATCATCAGGTTCGCGAAACAACCGTGTCAAAAATCATCCGTCAGGCGGTAAAAGGATATTTCCGCGATTCTTCCGGCAATGTCCTTTAATGCATTTCGCTTATTCCGCTCGGTGGTTTCTTTGTCTCCTGAGACCACCGTATACGTATCGCTGCGGGTGATATCCTTGGCGAACCAGATCCGCTGCCCGTTGGTTGTCTTCAATGTCAGATCGATGCTCATATCTACGCTCCTCTCGAGAGCCCTCAAGGCACCTCTTCTGGAGACGGTCTCGGTTTTAATCCCAACGACCGCACCTGACAGTATTGCTTCAGCCACCTCTCTTTCAACCAGAACGCCCCGATACTTTTGAATAAATTCATTTTTGAGTTCACTGGTAATCACAACATCGACACCCGGTTCGGTTGTTTTGTTATCAAGCAGCTGAATATAAAGCCTTTCAATACCTTGCGGCAGCCCCTCACCGCCGGCAAACCGATAGCCACAGGAAGTGAACGACACAAAACAGGCAGCCATGATGACCACCCGAATAATGATCCAGAAAAACCCACCGAGAGTGAATCTGGGAAAGCAAGCCATGAAAGAATTCCAAATTAACAGCGACATCTTTTATCGATTTGTTTTTTTTCCGCCGCACAGTAGCGCGAAAAATCAAATTTACACGACGATATTGACAAGTTTTTTCTTGACGACAATCACTTTCTTGATGCGCTTGTCTTTCACGAATTTCAATGCGCGTTCATCCGACAGCGCTTTCTGCTTGATGGCTTCATCCGATGCATCCACGGCAACATTGAAGCGGCTCCTGACCTTTCCGTTAATCTGAATCACAATTAACAGGTCGTCCTCCACCAGCGCATCATCACGGTATCCCGGCCAGGATGCCAGCAAAACACTCTCGGCATGTCCCATTTCAGCCCAGATCTCTTCGGAAAAATGAGGGACAATAGGCGCCAGCAGGACCACCGCCGATTCGATGGCAAAGCGGGCCACGCCAGGCCATTCCGGTGCAGATGAGGCTTTATCGGCGCCATAAAGGACATTCACCAGTTCCATAACCGCACTGATGGCTGTGTTAAAATGAAAGCGGTTTTCAATATCCCTGGTGACCCGCTGAATGGTTTCGTGGGTCTTCCGGTAGAGGTCCTTGACATCACCGGAAAGGTGATCCAGACGCCCTGTGTAAGGTGGCGCATCCTTTATAATGGCCATGTGCTTCGCGGCAAATCGCCATACCCGGTTCAGAAATCTGAAACCACCTTCCACGCCCTGCTCGCTCCACTCCAGGTCGCGTTCCGGAGGAGCGGCAAAAAGACAGAAAAGTCGGGTTGTGTCTGCACCATATTCGTTTAACAGAATGTTCGGATCGATGACATTTTTTTTCGATTTGGACATTTTTTCGACCCGTCCAATCGTAACCGGGCTTTCACATTTGGTACAAGCGTTCTGCCCGTTGTTCCCTTGCGCAACCTCTTCAGGCAACAAAAAGCCATGTTCCGGACACACGGCCGTCTCCTTGCAGACCATGCCTTGTGTCAGCAGACAGGTAAAGGGCTCCTTGTATTTAACAAGCCCCATGTCTTTCAAAACACGTGTATAGAATCGCGAATAAAGCAGATGCAAAATAGCATGCTCCACCCCCCCGATATACTGATCCACCGGCATCCAGTAATCAACGGCCTCTTTGTCAATCATGCCCTCGTTATAATGGGGACTGCAGTATCGTTCAAAATACCAGGAGGATTCGACAAAAGTGTCCATGGTATCTGTTTCTCGACGTGCTTCAGGATCGCCGCATTTAGGACATTTCGTATGGGCAAATGTATCCAGCTCCGGGAGAGGAGACTGCCCACCCGCCAGAAGGTTTGCGTCTTCAGGCAGAACAATCGGGAGGTCCGCCTCTGCCACCGGCACAATACCGCAGGTCTTGCAATGAATCATAGGAATCGGAGCACCCCAGTAGCGCTGTCGGGATATACCCCAATCCCGAAGCCTGTAACTGACGGTTCTTTTCCCGATATGGTTGGCTTCAAGATAACTGGCGATATCTTCCTGGGCCCGGGTATTGTCCATCCCGTTGAAATTACCGGAATTAACCATATTGCCCTGGCCGGTATACGCCTCTGTCATGGTTGTACCATCAAGATCGTGATCATCGGGCGCCACCACGACGGTAATGTCCAGTCCATACTTTCGTGCAAAGTCAAAATCTCTCTGATCATGCGCCGGGACACACATTACGGCCCCGGTCCCGTACTCCATAAGTGCAAAGTTGGCGGTGAATATCGGTATCTTCCCACCACTCAATGGGTTAATACAATACACACCGATAAATATCCCTTCCTTTTCAAAATTTTCGACGGTTTTGGCGGACCGATCCTGCATGGACATGCGTTCCACAAAGGCCTGAACACTCGCCTCCTCCGGTGTTCCCTTTGAAAGTGTCAGGACAAGTGGATGCTCCGGTGCCAGGCACATGAAGGTTGCCCCAAAAACAGTATCCTGGCGGGTGGTGAAGACAGAAATGGTCTGTTGCCGGTCTTTGACAGGGTCATCAATCAAAAATTCGATTTCTGCACCGATACTCTTGCCGATCCAGTTTTTCTGCATGGTCGTGACCTTGTCGGGCCAACCGGGCAGTTTGTCGCTGTACACAAGCAGATCTTCGGCATAGTCGGTAATCTTGAAAAACCATTGCGAAAGATTTTTCTGTCGAACCGGTTTTCCGCATCGCCAGCACATACCGGCCTCCACCTGTTCGTTGGCCAAAACTGTCTGGCAGGGCTCACACCAGTTGACAAAGGATTCTTTCCGGTAGGCCAATCCTTTCTCGTACATTTTTAAAAACAACCACTGTTCCCAGCGGTAGTAATCAGGCTTGCAGGTCGCCAGTTCCCTGTCCCAGTCATAGGAGAATCCAATCCGCTTGAGCTGGGTACGCATGTTGTCGATATTCTGAGAGGTCCATGTGGCCGGATGGCTGTCATGAGCAATGGCAGCATTTTCAGCCGGCATCCCAAAAGCATCCCA
>JASJGV010000284.1:0-3807 GCA_033791325.1 Desulfobacterales bacterium
AAAATCTTTGGATAAAAAATTTTAATAATTTTACCAAAATAAAAAAATGAAATATTTTTGTGCAAATTGGAAACGGAGAATCTTATCAAAAAAACTCGACTCGCTGGTGTCATTGCCATAATGGTGATGGTTGCTTTCGCTGGAGCTGTACATGCAGACCCGTTTTCGGATACAATCGGGGTGTTTAAAAAATCCCCTGCTGTTCAGCCTTTTCTTGAAACAGCATATGCCTATGCTGTTTTCCCAACCATTGGTAAAGGCGGCATCGGTATTGGTGGTGCCTATGGCAAAGGGCAGGTCTACCAGAATGGTACGGTCACTGGGGAAGTATCCCTTACCAAAATAACCATAGGCTTGCAACTAGGCGGGCAGGCCTTTAGTGAAATGATATTTTTCGAAGATGAACGCGCCTATAAAGAGTTCACCAGCGGAAACTTTGAGTTTGACGCAGCAGCTTCTGCGGTTGTGATTACAGCGGCTGCCCAGGCCAAAGCCGGTACCGAAGGTTCCACAGCCGGTGCCAGTGCCGGCCCTGCTACAGGAAAACAGGCCAGCTCCAGCTACCAGAAAGGTATGGCCGTATTTGTTCATACCAAGGGCGGGTTGATGTATGAGGCGACAATTGGGGGGCAGAAATTCAATTTCAAGGCCAAGTAAAGAGCCCTCGAAAAAACTGCCGGGTGAAGATGCCAGGCCCCTAAAGAGAAGGGGATCTGTACAAAAATCCGCACGGCCAGATGAGCTGTTTGGCACGACACAACATGGCTCCAATTTCGTGCACTAAGAGAAGGGAACTATCATGACGACAACAAAGAAAATCAAGATTGGAATCGGAATTGTTCTGATCGTCATCGCCGGATTGCTTTTTCACTATAATCTGCCCCGCACGGCAGTGGTACAGATTTCCGGCACGGATATCAAACGAGTGGAGAAGGCCGTAGAAGCTACGGATAAAGAAGACGGGGCAAAAGAGCAGGTGGCGACAGCACATTACACAACCGATGTCAGATATATTAACTCGGTGTCCCGCAAGGGCAAACCCATGGTATTCAGGAATCAAGACACTGGATGGGGATGGCCGCCTTATTTCAAATTCCACAGCGCCAATATCGCCGCCAAAGCGCAGGCCTTTGCCATAAATAAAGACGAACCGTGGATACTTGTCAAATACTATGGCTGGCGGTTTACTGTTTTTTCAACATTCCCTAATGTGTTGAAAATAAAGCAGGTTGACAGGGATTATACCCATATCCCGATCTTTAATATTATCTTTTTCATCCTGTTGTTCACGGTTGTCTTGTTAGTAAGAAGCAAAATAAAAAAGCTTGTTGCCAGGTTGCGTGATCGAAAAAATTCGAAAAGCGAGGTGTGAACCGAAATTACAAGTATATCAAAGGATATATCCAGGGCTTTACCGGCTACGGTCAGAGTATGATTGATTACGACTCCAAGGAAACCAGCCTTGGTATCGGCTTTGCGGCAACCGATATTCTGTAACCATCGTTAACTTGCTAAAAACATGCGAACGGCTGCTTGCCGAAGGCCAGCGGTGGAGAAAAAAATAAAATAGACAGGAAAAGCAGCATGTTAAACAATGAAAAAGCTTTGGATGTTATATGCGTATCACAACCTATCGAACCATCCCGATGGAAAAAGCGAGCATGAATTGGGCTATATAATAGAGCGGGAGACCCAAAAGGCGATTGATAAAGGCATTTTTTAAAAACCGATCTCGGGCCACAAAGATGTCGGATATGTAAAAACAGGCGGCCCCAGTGAAGACGAACAGCCGGGCTGCAAAAGGCTGCCATGGCATACCCAGAACAGACCATGCGCCGATGAACATGAAGCTGATCACCAGGATGTAAGCGATGACCGGTTTTTTCATGGTGCCCAGGTGCGGTTTCAACCAGACGAAAACTAAGCCGCTGAGTCCCATGGTAACGATCACACCGATAAGTGTCATTTTGCCCGGACCGGCAATCCAGATAAAACCGATTACATAGCAGACATGTCCCAGAAGAAAGGAAACAAGGCCAAATAAAAACATTCTTTCCTGGGGTAGGGCCAGAAAAACATCCCCCCCAAGGCAGAAGATCAAACCGATGATGATAAAGAGAGTATAGGGCTGTATCAGGTGAATCTGAGATATGGCGGTGATGATAAAGAGCAGGGACAGCGTTGTTTTGGTGGGCAGAATGCCTTTTTGGTTTTCCCTTTTTTCAAAAAAAAGAAGACCTGCCAGCAGTACGATGGCCGGCACGAGAAGTATCATGATCATGGTTGTCCTCCAGCGAGCTGATAGCTGATAGCTCATAGGTTATAGTTCGTAGTGGACTTGGAAGCCAGGATGCTGGGATCAGCTATTCGCCTTTAGCTACCCTCCAACCCTCGAACCCTTTTACCCTGCACTTATATACTTTGTCGGATCTGCCACCCCTGCATCGGCAAATCCCTTTTTTCTCAAGAGACAGCTGTCACAGCGACTGCAGGCGCTGCCTGTGGTATCCGGGTCATAGCACGAGTGGGTCAGTCCGTAGTCGACACCCAGCGCAACCCCTTTTCTGATGATATCTGCCTTGGTCATCTGTATCAGCGGGGTATGGATCTGTATAATGAGCGTGCCCTCGACACCGGCTTTGGTGGCCAGGTTTGCCAATTGTTCAAAGGCATGAATATATTCCGGCCGGCAGTCCGGATATCCGCTGTAGTCTATGGCGTTGACACCCAAAAAAATATCCGGTGCGTTCAACACCTCCGACCAGGCCAGGGCATAGGAAAGGAATATGGTGTTTCTGGCCGGTACGTAGGTGACGGGTATCTCATTCTTGTTGGCATCCATGTGTCTGTCTTTGGGTACGGATATGGTATCGGTCAGGGCAGAGCCCCCGATGCGGGTCAGGTCGGTTTCAATTAGGAGATGTGCCTTGACCCCATATGCATGGGCTAAGTTTTTGGCTGCTTCCAGTTCGAAGAGATGCCGCTGGCCATAATCGAAACTCATTGCATACAGGTCATATCCGGCGTGTTTGGCCATGGCCATAACCGTAGTGGAATCGAGCCCGCCGCTTAACAGGATGATCGCTTTTTTGTTTTCTTCTTTATTCATGGTTGTCCTTTTGTTCAGAAAAGCCATAAGTCATAAGCTTCAAGCTATTAACCGCTTACCGCTCACAGTTAAACCCCTCTCGCGATATCAGGCCAGACTGTCTTGTGAAGCTGGAGATGAAGCCTGGTTTGCAGGTGGTCTTTAAGTATCCATGCGGCAAGTTCTGCAGGAGCTAACTTTTCTGTAATGGGCGATAAAAGGAGATTTTCAGTCGGGGTGCTCAGTGGTATCTTTTTCAGCATATCCCTGGCATATTCGTAATCCTGCCTGTCGCCGATAACGAATTTGACCTGATCTTTTTTACCGAGATGTTTGAAATTATTAAGATCGCATTTTTCATGTTCACCACTGCCCGGGCACTTGACATCCATGATTCTGACGCACCGGGGGTCGGTCATGCGGATATCGAAGCTACCGTTTGTTTCCAAGAGAACCTGATAATTTTTCCGGAGCAGGCTGGAGATGAGATCGGGTGTTTGGTCCTGCAAAAGGGGTTCCCCACCCGTAACCTCAACCATGTTGCATTGGAACACCGCAATACTTTCCAGGATTTCTGAAATCTGCATGGGGCGTCCTTCATCATATGCATAAGCAGTATCGCAATAAGCACAGCGCATGTTACAACCGGTGAGGCGGACAAATACGCACGGGAGTCCTGCATGGGTTGACTCACCCTGTATGCTGTAAAATATTTCATT
>JASJGV010000285.1:0-2552 GCA_033791325.1 Desulfobacterales bacterium
ATGACGACACCGATTTTTTCGGAATCCGATTCGAGTTCAGCCAAGGCTTGTTGCCCAAACGTTTTCATTTCAGCCATGCATCGCTTTTGTTGAGTATATGCCTCATCAAACGCTCTCTTGGCAGCCTTTCCGGCAATTCCCATTTCCAACGCTGCCGTGACCATAGGGGTCCTGGCAGCTTCCAGACCGCCTTTCAGATCCAGGAGCGGTTGGAGAATCCGGGTGCCTCTTTTCTGTAAATCCCGAAGCTGTTCTCTGAAAGTCGTTTGCAGAAAAAATGTTTCACCTTGCACAAATGGACAGACTTGTGAAGACCGATCGCCATTTTGTGCAGGAATGGATTTGAAATGGGGTAAAAAAAGATGTTCGGGTGGTGGGACGGCTGTAATCAGGGAGTGAAAAAAACCATGCGAGAGCTCGGCCGGATAACAGAACGGCGCATTGCGCTGGTCGATCCCGCTAGGCGAGATGCCTTCCGGCAGAACCGGCCGGTAACCGAGCAAAGAAAAAAAAGTCGAATACAGCGGATAATAGGTGTTGACCAGGAAACTCCTGTTAATGCCAATGGATCCTTTTTCCGCCTGTTTGTAACCATGCGGGCCGGTGACCCCATATTTTTCAAAAACAAGCCGTTGGCGGGTTCTCACCAGATCGAGCGTATCAACAGGATGTTTTACCTTGTGCCGGAGGTTGTCATATCGATTACACGCACCACCGAACGGGTAGCGCCTTCCTTCGATTTCGATCAATTCAATGGGGCATTGCCGATCACATTTTTCCTTACCTCCTTTGCAGATGAAGGGTTTCCCATAGGCAACACGTCGATGGGCAAGGGTTTTCAGAGAGAAGGCTTTCACCGCTGTCATACCGGCTTCGATGCGCTTTTTGACCACCAGTGCCACACCAAAAGCACCCATGAGTCCCGGCTCCGGGGGAACGATAATAGGCTTTCCGGTAATCGACGCCATGGCCATGGGGACAGCCCTGTTGTAACACACGCCCCCCTGTAGAAAGATTTTATTACCGATGGGTCTGTTTCCTTTGACACGATTGGCATAGTTCATACCGATGGCGTAGACCAACCCGGCCACGATGTCCTCGTGTCGAATGCCTTCATGTATGGCATTTTTGATGTCGGATGATATAAATGCAGCACATTGATCATTGAAATTCGGCGGCTTTTCTCCTTTTAATGCCACGGCAGCGATATCTTCCATGCCGAGACCGAGAGATTCCATGGCGGATTCTTCCAGAAAGGAGCCGGTTCCGGCAGAACAGGCTTCGTTCATGGCATAATCAGAGGGGACACCATTGGTAATATAGGTATATTTGGCATCCTGGCCTCCGATTTCAAATATCGTATCGACCTGGGGATCAAAGTATACCGCAGCCGTTGCGTGAGCGATAATTTCATTGATGACACAGTCGGTTAACGCATGGAGCCCGGCTATCTGTCGACCTGAACCGCATACACCAAGCCCGATGATCGATAGGTCGGAAGGTTCCACCCGGTGTCGAATCTGTTCCAGAATCCGGGCATAACATTTACGGCTGGCCCCTATTGGGTCTCCATTCGTTCGCAGGTATACAGATGCCAGCAGGGCCTGATCCGACTTTCTTAACAATACCGCCTTGGTTGTTGTGGAGCCTACGTCAAGTCCGAGGATACAGGTATCGCCGGGTACGATCATATCCATGGCCATGGATTTAAACGTTACCCGATCTTCGAAGGAAATCAGCGGTGGTAGCGACTGGAATGAAGCCATTCCTGACTTAAAGATATCGTTAGCGTCCGTGATCGGAGTCGTTTCGTTTTTGAGTGCCCACAAGGCGGCTCCCATGGCTTCAAAATAGGGACCGGTTTCAGGTACGATGAGACCGGGAATTTTCTGCCGTAGGTACGCCACCATCATATGGTTTTTAACCGAACCTCCGGTGATCATGATGTCGCGTTTTTCAACTTTTTTAAGGAGCTCTATAATTTTGCCCGCCATCATTTTACATAGACCGGCTGTGACCTTTGATTTGGGGATGCCTCTGTTGGTGGCATGTGTGCAATCGGATTTGCAGAAAACGGAACAACGACCCGAGACGTGGTGAGGGGTCGCTTCAACCGCCCATTGAGCTGCCTCATCCAGGCTGACGTTCATTCTTTTGATTTGCTGCAGAAAGAATTCACCTGTTCCGGAGGCGCATTTGTTGCCAGTCAGTACATTAGATATTCGGCCTGAACTGTCCAAGACGTAGACCATAAAGGTTTCACCACCGGCCGATACAATCGCAGGGCACGAAATACCCTTTGGTTTGATGTAGCCATACGCGTGCTCTACGGACTCAGGCTCGGAAATGGAAGAAAGGTGGATAAACTTACGGAATTTTCTGCCTGTAGCGGCAACCCTGTCGAAAGAAGTCAGGTCCAGCGCGCCAAGTGCCGATCTAAGTGTTTTTTTTGGATTGCCGTCATGGGGATGACGTGAAAAATTGACGATATTTGGCCGGTCAATACCAGCCGTAGTATTCTGTTCCAACTGGACCATGGAAACGGTTGATGC
>JASJGV010000286.1:0-5763 GCA_033791325.1 Desulfobacterales bacterium
GTTTACAAAGTCGTGCCGGCCATCCATCATTTCCATTAAAAACGTTGGACTTATGGTGCTCGCAAGATGTGCTGCAAAAACACCGCTGGTAAGAAAATCAACAGGGGCTGACTGCCTGCAATTTTCATATGAGGAAGGAAAATAATCATAAAAAAGATTTTCCCAAAAAAATGCAGCGTCAATGCCTCTATCTTCAATTTCCGCCAGGGTTGTTTTACCTGTGTGGATATTGTGAAACGTAAAAAGACAGGGGATACCCAATTGCCTTGCCATAGCAGGGATCAAACCGGTCATCCAGTCATTGCAGTGAATAAGATCCGGTTGAACCATGGGCACAATGTTATTCATGACCTCTCGTTGAAAGGCCAGCGAAACTTTGATGTTATCAACTTCACTGCATGAATGTATTTGACTAAGATGAAAAAAAGCTTTGTCACGGGCCGGATGAATCCGGTCATCGGGTACACATCTTCCAAAAGAATGCAGATTTTCTTCAAATGCTGTCCCTAAATGGCCGTTGAAAACATGACGGTAGTCGGGGAGTGCGATATGAACATCGACCCCTTGCTCAAACAAGGTGTTTATCAAGATGGCTGAAACGTCGTCAAACCCACCTGTTTTCACATTTACAAACGGGCCTTGGTTACCCATGTCTTTTGGAAGACAGGTAATTTCAGGGCTTACAATGAGAACCCTGGGGTTGGTTAAATGACCTTTCATGGTTGTTATTTCCGTTACCGGGTGTCTAATTCAAGAACACTGTTTAGGGTCCCGAAGCGATTTTGACAGGTTTGTTGATTTTCGGGATCTTCTTTCCAATTCCCGTCAATCAAAAACTTGTACTCATATTTTCCCAGATGTAGTATAACTGTTTTATTCCACATGCCGTTCCCTTCGTTTTTCATGGGGTGTTTTTTGGTATTCCAGTTGTTGAAATCGCCCGTCAAGGTTACCTTTTCTGCACTTGGCGCTTCTATTGAAAACGTCACCCTGCGCCGTTTAATCTTTTGTTTTGATTTAACATTACCCATTGCGACCTCCTATTTTCTTGTTCAAATTGAAGATTACCCCGCGATAAACTACCGGGAATGCGCTCGCTATTGCCATTCAATCAAGCGGGCAAGTCCTTCGTAGTCAAAAAACTGAATGTAAACCTGTCGACTGCAGCATAGTCTATCCCGGAAATACTTATGTCCTCTATGGATGCGTATTGAATATCTTGTACTGCTTGTAATAATTCGCAGTCTTTTATGCAATTTTCCTTAGGTTTGTTTCGTTTGGGACAGTTTTTACACGGAGAGGCAATCATGATACCCTCTTTATATCTTCCGGGTTTTCTTCCAGTCGTTGATGATCTCTTTTTTCGTTATACCCCCTCGTATTAAGTTCACCGTTTCTATTGTTAGTGTGGGTTTTTGTCTTTTTCCAAACACCATTTTCGCCATGCGCATTCAATACGGTCGCAGTCTTGGTCGTTTCTGTCAAAACAGTCATCATTACCCTCGAGGCGTTGTATGCTTCTGATGAAGTGAGTTAAATCAAACGTGGAGCTAATATTATTATTTTCTCTTGAGTCCATTTAACACAGAAAATGAGAGTTATTCAGCACGCTATATGATTTTAATTGACATAATAATTAATACTGATTTTTAGCGATTTGTCCATAGAGATGGAGCCTCATTTTGTATAGGGAAATTCCCCATAAGGGAGTTTTTCCCATTCCTGGAGAGGTGACGGACGGCTATATTTATCTTAAGGCATCTTGATAGCCGACGGCTTGTGCAAACAGGCGGATGAAAAGAATTCTTGACAAATACCGGTATCGTATCAAATAGTAAGGTATTGCCAATAAAGCTGATTTCAAATATTTTCCTGCCTTTGAAATCCCTCTGTTTGTGGGGGGAATGGCATTCATCCAATATTTAGTCCCATCCGAACGTGTCCATATCAAAGCGAAAGAGCAATACTTCGGCCGACAGGGTTGAAGTAAAAATTCATAATGCCCTTCAACTACACCATGGCCAAGGATGGTATGGAAATGCATAACGAGAAGCTTCGAAAAAGCCGGACCGAGACCTACCAATCACGCAAAAACTATCAGGATTTTTGGGAATTATCTCCTGCTGGGTACCTTCTTCTTGATGTTGCCGGGCGAGTTACTGCGGTTAATCGTGCTTGTCAAAAGTTTTTTGGCAAGCGTGAGGATGTGCTTCTCAAAAAGCGTTTCTCAACACTTGTGGCCCCTGAAGAGCAGGTGCCCGTTCATCTTCTGTTGGAAAGGGTGATGGAAACGGGAGTTGTGGAGAAACAAGAAATCAGGATCATGTTGCCGGATGACGCCATTCATATCTGTCTGTTCGAGGCACACTCACTCAAAGGCAAGTTCGGGCAGGAACAGGTTCAGGTGGTACTCACTGATATTACAAACCAGAAGCGGACTGAAGATGATCTGAGAAAAAACGAACAGGAAAAGACCGCCATTCTAGACAGCCTGGTGGAGCATGTGGTCTACCATGACGGTGAGATGAAGATCCTATGGGCGAACAGAGCTGCCTGCGCATCCGTACACATGAAAAGGGAAGATCTCCTGGGACGGTACTGTTATGAGATATGGGCCGACCGCCGGAGTCCCTGTGAAGACTGTCCGGTCATAAAAGCACATGATTGCCGGATGCCACAACAGATCGAAAAAATGACCGCCGACGGACGTTGGTGGTATATACAGGGCAACCAGATAAATGATCCCGATGGCCATGTTATGGGTACAACAGAGATAACCTTGGATATCACTGACCGCAAGGGGGCCGAAGAAGCGCTGCGCACAGCCAAAGACGAGTTGGAATTACGCGTGGAACAACGCACTGCCGAGTTGGTGAAAGTAAACGAAAAACTTAGACAGGAAATAGAAGATCACAAAAGAACGGTAAAGGACTTGCATGAGGTCAAAAACCTGTTTTCCAGTACATTTAACGCCCTTCAAGATTCGGTATTTGTCATTGATAGGGATTTTCAGGTAAGAATGTCGAACTGGAAAGGCTTTGAATACATTTCAGAAAAAGATCGTCAGGGTCATTCCTTTTGCTATGAGCTGATTCGGCAACGCAAAAGCCCCTGTAATCCCTGCCATGTCATGGAGGTCTTTACTACCGGTGAAATCAGGCAGATCGAAGATAGAAATCCGATTGATGGGAAGGTCAGGGATGTCCGCATGATTCCAATGCTCGATGATAAGGGAAAGGTCGTCTCGGTGATCGAACACTTCCACGAGATCACAGACGTCAAAGAGTCCGAAGAACGCATTCACAAATTGTCACAACAACTTATTGAGGCTCACGAGAATGAAAGACAAATGATATCGCGGGAGTTGCACGATCGTGTGGCCCAGGATCTTTCCACGTTGAAAATCATTAGCGAAACGTTTTTTGATAGTCAACCTGGTGTATCTTCGGAAATCAAACAAAAGGTTGCTGGCTTTTCTAGTTTACTTGATCGAACCATCCTGGCCGTGCGGGATCTGACATATGATTTGCGGCCACCGGGTCTGGGTGACATTGGGCTTGTGGCGGGGCTTCTCATGTATTGCGAGGAATTCGCTGAAAATAGTCTATTGAAAGTTGATTTTCAGGCGCACGGCCTCGACCCGTTAACACTTGCTTTTGATACGGAGATCAATATTTATCGTTTGGTCCAGGAAGGACTGAACAACATCCGCAAACATGCCGATGCGAGCAAAGCCATCGTCAGACTGGTTGGATCTTTTCCCAACCTCATCCTGCGCATTGAAGATGATGGCAAGGGTTTTGATGTGGAAGAACGAGCACGCGCAGCCGACAGCGAGAAGCGCATGGGTCTTCGTAGCATGGCGGAGAGGGTGAACCTGCTTAGAGGCCGGATGAAGATTCAATCACGCCTCAACAAGGGTACCAAGATTGAGATCAAATTGCCCTACCAGGAGAATAAGGATGACGAAACAAAAGACCATCTTGATCGTTGATGACCACCCTCTTTTCAGAGAGGGGCTCAAGGCAATTATCGGTCGCAACCCCGGATATGACGTGATCGGGGAGGCCGGCAGCGGCCGGGAAGCTCTCGGGATAATCAAAAAGCATACGCCTGATTTGGTTTTGTTGGACATATCTCTACCAGATCAAAGCGGCATCGAACTGATCGGTGACATACAACACGCATCGCCCCAGACCCAGGTGATGATTGTCAGCATGCACTCTAAAATTGACTATATTGTCAAGGCATTTCAAGCAGGGGCTAAGGGGTATATTGTCAAAGAATCCGCAACCGAAAAACTCCAGCAGGGAATCAGTACTGTTTTAACGGGCGGTTATTTCATGGACACTTCTGCCTCTCAGCAGGTCGTTAAAAAGCTTGCGGGCCTATCCGAAAAAGGGTCAAAATTTACGGATACCGCCTACAACAGCCTGACCCCCCGGGAGCAGGAGATCATGGTTTTGGTAACTGAAGGACTTTCTACCACTGAAATCGCTGAAAGGCTTTTTATCAGCCCCAAAACCGTTGAAAATCATCGTGCCAGTATCATGCATAAGTTAGATCTGCATAGTACCATTGAATTGGTTCGTTATGCCGCCAAACTCGGTATTATCGATATCGATCTATGGAAGGCGTAAAATCGATACCAGTGGATCGGCATCAAGATGGCTCGTTGTCTACCTGACCCATTTCTCCTACCATTGTAAACCGAATTTTTCCCCGGATAAATCTGGTAGATACTCCCGGCATAGGCATTTCCCCATGACAAATGAGGTTTTCCCCCTATGGACAACCAGCAGATTTAGCAATAATAACTAGTTGGTTATTCGTCCGATTAGGGCTCATATAAGATCATAATGTCAATTGAAGCCTGACTCGCTTTTAGATGAAATCTGTCATCTACTTACTTTTTCCCGGTCCTAAGAAACGTTTCCACCAGAACATTCCATCCAATCTCCGGAAAAGATCCATACACATCGCTGATCGGCTCGGCACCGGTGGCGGCCAGATCTTTGTACTCCGGCCCCATCAATGACATTAGCCTCTGGCCTTCCTTCTCCATCCACTGGACGCTCTCCTGGCCGAAATAAAGCCCCTTTAAGTTTCGTTTCGGCATCACAGGCTCCATGATGAAAAGCCATCCCGCATTATATGGGTCCTCGTGTATCATCTCCGGATGTTCTCTGACGCTGTGATTCACAGCCAGTACCGTACCTGTTATGGGAGACAAAACAGCCGCTTCATGACCATTTCTTACAAAAGCCCATCCCACCTTATTTTGCTGCATCTTCTCACCCAGAGGCGGCAGGTTCAAGGATCTTGCCGATCCGAAGACTTTCACCAGAAAATCATCCATGCCGACCCGTATTCGTCCGCCATGTTCGAAGCGTGACCAGCTATGTCCCATGAGGTAGTAATATCCATCGGCCATTTGATACCCTGATGCAGAGATATATTGCGGAGATTCGAGATCCCTGGCGATATCCATTTCATCCAACATCTGATCAAAGGAGCAATGATAGCACTCATAGTTCATGGCGCATATCTTCGGGGCATCGATACGGCCGGTGAGTGCATGACGGCAAGGCCTTGAAGCACCATAGTAGTTTTTCTGCAGAAATTCGACCCATCTGGGTGCTGCCTGTTCTGTTTTCAGGCTCTCGTCAATACCCATTGCTTTACGCATACCTTTGTCAAATGGGCAGCTGCTGCAGTCGAAACTGTTGTCACATTTGCGAAAATTGACCACACCTGCTTTCA
>JASJGV010000287.1:0-6256 GCA_033791325.1 Desulfobacterales bacterium
GTTGTTGACGGCAGGATACCCGAAAGGAGCATCACGGCAAGACAGGCGGCTCTAAAAATGCCTGCTTTTTTAACCTGGATGTAAAATAAATTTTTCATTTTCATATGTTGGATGGAATCCTTTTGATTCGGTTGTCATTAGCGCTGCGCGCGTCATTTTGCCTTCGGCTGTCGTTTGCGCTACGCGCGTAATTTATTGTTGCCGATAGCTGATAGCTACGATGAATGACACGAAGTAAATGACTATTAATGACGTGTAGCAAATTACAGCGAAGCGTTTTCAGTCTCCCCCCACGTCTTCTGGCTGCGAGCGATTTTTTTTCTTACCGTGGTCCAGGTCTTGGTTTTCAGAAAAGAGCTGTCAAAACGATGCAGCATATCTTGAAACATGCGCAAGGGGATGGTGAAAGACAATTCATCCGTTTTAAAGAACTTTCGCGCGGAAGGATCCCATCCTCCCAGGACAGCACGGTCGGTTCCACTGGATAGATAATGCAATGGCCATACAACCAGATTTCCACATGCGGCACCCCACGGGGAGGCCACCACTTCGGGGTTATTGGTGACGAACGCCGCCAGTTGGTGTAGACCGCTGAGGGATTCCGGTCTTGTAAAAAACGATACGAGCTCAGGATCTTCATCCGCTGTGAACTGATCAAGCGGTTTGAAGACACAGTATGTTTTGGGAGCGGGCCGGGGATCTACATATTCGAATATACGCCGGAGTTCGTCAGGAGATTCACAATACATCTCACCATCGGTCCAGTTAGGGATGCCGGTGGAGACATAATGGATGATCGTTTCGGCCTGGGGTTTGTTGAACCCAAGCCAGAAAGCGCCGCCGGGACATCCGAACTGTTCCGCTGAAAAATAGGCGGCCGTCTTTTTTTTACGTGCCCGCCAGATATTTCCCAGCACGCATGAAAACTGACCAAATACGCCCTGCCAGTCGATTTCATTGCGAATTTCTTTTTCCCGGGTCGGCAGATCGTTGGGTTTGGGTGAAAACCCGTCCGTGGGTTTCGTATCGGTGTAGAAGACACCCATGGGAACTTCATCGAGGCCCAGGATGTCGAGAAATTGTGGTAAGCGATCCAGCGTGTGCTTATCCATGGTAGCCTCCTTTTCCCGATTGATCATGTGTTTGAGATAACTTCTAATTATTCTATCACGAAAAGGTTAAAATACAAGATTCTTCTCCCCAAAAAAACAGGGTGCAAGGGGAATAGAGCATAGGCTGTAGGGTTTTAGACTGTAGGCTGTTAGATGCTAAGTGCTTAGAGCTAAATGCCAAGAGCGACACACAATAAACACAACGAACCCAAAGAACCCAACAAACAATTATGCAGGGTTTGAGGGAAGCTGACAGCGTCCAGCGGAGAGCGCCTAATAGTCTACAGTCTAAACGGCTAAAAAGCTAATAAGAAAGTCTACAGTCTAAACCGCTAAAAGGCTAATTCAGTTTAAGGTGTGGCATGTAAGCCTCCGTATGCCGGGCTCCCAGATCATCAGAAAACCCTGGTCCAGGGCGCCACAGGTAATGATGCAGGGCTTTGTGTCGGCCACCTGAATGGTATTTCCCGGCAATATCTTACGGGTTAAGAGGGTGTGTTGTTGCCAAAGGATCTCAGGATAATGGCTGTGCCCCCGGAGCAGCACTTTGTGCGGATAGGTTTGAAAAAACAACCTGGCTTCGTTATGCCCCAGAACACCCACCATGCTTGAAAGCCCCCTTTCTTTCACAAAGGGTAGGGAATGCGCCATGACGATATTTCCGCGCTCGATTACCATGGGGAGGTTTTTAAGGTATTGGATGGTTGCCGATGCCGGGTTCGTGTTCTGGCGGCCCTCGTGGTTGACGACCACCTGATGATCATTGTTCCCTTTTATTCCCAAAACCTTGTTTTCGCGCAGCAGGTACACACACTGGTCGGCAGTTTCCGGATGTGAAGAATCACAGATATCACCCAGGTGATAGACAGCTTCACAATCACGCTCCTTGAAAAAGGCCAGGGCATTGGCAATGTTTTCAGGCTGGCCATGGCTGTCGGCCATGATGCCGACTATCGGGTTGGGCGTTATTTTCATTGCACTTCGTGCGATATTTGTGCTGCGCACGTCATTTGTCCTATCGGACGACATTAGCGCTACGCGCGTCATTTATTGACGATCAGAGCTGAGAGCCTGGCGTCTACCTAAAACCTAACACTTTCTATCGCACTTTGCGTGTCATTTGTCCTTCGGACGATATTAGCGCTACGCGCGTAATTTATTGTGGCAGATAGCTATCTGTCTATAGTCTGCCTAAAACTTAAAACCTAAAACCAATCCATATCACATCCCCGCTTTACGCACACCCATATAATGCTTCGAAAGGGAATCGCCAAATAAAAAAACAACTTGACAAAAAGATTAGTGACGTTTACTTAATAACTTAATCTACTGATATACTATGAATAAATATTTATTATATGTTCATAAGGTAAATATTACTAACCCACACCTTTCGTAATCACGGAAACATAAGATTTATACAATGACCCGGTGTAAAAATAACCTCAAGCCATCTTATAAACAGGTTTAAGGAGATCCTTCATGGGGAAAACCATTAAAACATCTGAACAGCTCTATTTTAACAAAGACCATGACATGGTTAGACGTGCTGTGCGTGACTTTGTTAATAAGGAGATCAATCCCCATGTGGACGAATGGGAGGAAGCCGGTATTGCGCCGTTGAAAAAACTTTTCAAAAAAATGGGAAAGCTTGGTTTTCTCGGTATTCGATACGATCCGAAATATGGCGGTCAGGGGCTCGACTACTGGTACGAGACCGTATTTCTGGAAGAACTGGGGCATATCAAAGCACTGGGTCTGGCGGTGGCTATCACCGTACAGACGAATATGGCCACACCTGCCATAGATGAGTTCGGGGGTGAATTTCTCAAGCAGACCTATTTAAAACCCGCCATCGAGGGCAAGAAAGTGGGTGCCATTGCAGTAACGGAACCGGGTGCGGGATCGGATGTATCGGCACTTGCCACTACCGCAGAAAAGCAAGGTGACCATTATGTGATCAACGGTTCAAAAATGTATATCACCAATGGGACCCAGGCCGATTTCTATACACTCCTTGCCAGGACGAGTGAAGATCCGGGTTACCACTCTTTCAGCCTTTTTGTTGTTCCGGCCGATTTGCCCGGTGTGGAGGTGAGTCGTAAGCTGGAGAAACTCGGTGTTTGGATCAGCGACACAGCCGAATTGTATTTTGACCAGGTCAAGGTGCCTGCGGATCATCTGATCGGCAGGGAAGGTGAGGGTTTTATTTATCAGATGCAGCAGTTTCAGCATGAAAGATTTTCACTGCTGCCTTTTGCCTGCACGGCTGCTAGAGACATCATCGATCTAACGATTGCCTATGTCCGGGATCGGGTTGTTTTCGGTAAACCCTTGATCAGGAGACAGGTGCTTCAGCACCGGTTGGCGGATTGGGTGACGGAAATAGAGAGTCTTAAACAGTTCATCTATCACATGGTTCGGATGAAGCAGGCCGGTCTGGATGCCACCCGGGAAATCTCAATGGGTAAACTCATAGCGGGTCAACTTCTCAATAAGGTGGCCGATGGATGCCTTCAGATGCACGGCGGTATGGGGTACATGAAGGAATCGATTATTTCCCGATATTACAGAGATGCCCGCGGACTTTCGATTGGTGGTGGCGCAGACGAGGTCCTGCGGGGTGTGATTGCCAAGATCGAGAATTTTGCCTGATGGAGATGTCAGATAAATTGAATGCATTGGGGGCTGGTCTGAAATCGAAGCCCTTTCCACCGGGGAGAGTCAAAATAGCGGATGCCTTGAGGCTCCTTCTCGAACAAAAGGAGTTCAATGCCATAACCACCGCCGAAATTTCAAGGCAGGCAGGCGTCACGGAAGCACTGATATATAAGTACTTCAAAGACAAGCGGGATCTGCTGCACCAAGTTTTGAGTGAATACCTGGAGCAATACTGCGTTTTGGTTCAAGGCGACCTGAAGGGCATCAAGGGGGCCTTGAATAAGCTACGAAAACTCATCTGGTCTCACATCAATGTATACGCCACGAGCCGGGTTTTTGCCAAGATACTGCTCATCGAAGCCAGGAGCCACAACGACTATTACCACAGTGATACCTATGAGCTCGTCAAGGTTTACAGCGATGTGATCCTGGAAATACTGGAAGAGGGCGTATTGAACAGAGAAATTCGGGACGATATACCAGCTCAGCTGATCCGGCAGATTATCCTGGGAAGCATCGAGCAGGTGTGCCTGACCGGCATCACGTTTGACCGTGCCATCGACCCGGATGCCCTTACAGAAGATATCTGCGAGATTATCTTTAATGGCATTATACCTTAGACTATTAGACTATTAGGCTATTAGGCAGAAGGCGCTAACAGCCTAATAGTCTACAGCCTAAACAACCTGAACATTATTTTTGGTTACTATGAAACACCAAAATATATAGTATGTTTTTGCAGCGTAAAGGAAGGATTTAGAATAATGGGCGAATGGATAGATGGATACATGCAGCGACTTTCCAAGGTTCGGGAAAAGAACCGGATCGGTGGCGGCCAGGACCGCGTTGACCTCATTCATCAGTTAGGGAAATTGACCGCAAGGGAGCGGATTGCGCACATTCTCGATGAAGGAAGCTTTGAAGAAATCGGTTCCATCGTTACCGACACCCGGCCGTCACTGGATGGCAAAAAGAGACCCGACCCCTCGGATGGTGTGGTGATTGGATTTGGAGAGATCGATGGTCGCCCTGTGGCGCTGTATGTGATGGATTTTACTGTCATGTCGGGCTCTCTGGGTGACCAGGCAGCCTGGAAGATGGCCGACATCACCGCAATGGCCGGGGAAAGGGGTATGCCCCTGATAGGTGTCATAGACTCTGCGGGAGAACGTCTCAGTTTCAAAGGCGGTGATGCCGGAATGAACGGGCTGGCGCGCTTTTTGAGAAACTACTGTCTTTACTCGGGCATTATACCGAGGATCACGTTACTGTTGGGGCCCTGCACCGGGGTATTGTCCGTGGTTCCCGGGCTGTCGGATTTTCTCATTATCAATCAGACCACCGGGTTTATGTGGCTCGGGGGTGACATATCGTCGGATGATGCCGGGGATGCGGTGTTTCACATGGAAAAATCCGGCCAGTGTGACATGCTTGCCGAGAACGATGTGGATGCTATCGAGAAGATGAAGACACTGCTGGGTTATCTGCCGCAAAACTGCTGGGACGGGCCATCTTTTCGTGAAACAGGGGACGACCCGCTACGGAGGGAAGAATCTTTGCTGGATGTCATGCCCGACAATCCAAAGTTTACCTATGATATTCATGAGATTATCGATAAAATCGTCGACAATGGTGAATTCTATGAAATCAAGGAAGATTTTGCAACGCATCTCGTGGTGGGATTTTGTCGATTCGGTGGCCGTGTGGCCGGTGTTGTCGCCAACAATCCGGACGAGTTGAGCGGGATTCTCGAACCGGATTCATCCGATAAATATGATCGGTTTATGCGCTTTCTGGATGCTTTTAACATACCTTTGGTGACCCTGGTGGACACCACGGCATTTCCACCGGGTGACAGATGGGAACGAATGGGGATCATCCGGCATGGGGCAAAGCTCCTCCATTCTTATGCCCACCTGACATGTCCGAAAGTGACGATGGTACTGAGGCGATCTTATGGTGGGGCGAACATCGTTCTGGGATGTTCGAAAATGTTTCCTGACTATGTCTATGCATGGCCTTCTGTCGAATTTGCACCTACCGGTCCGGAAACGGTCGTTCACGCGGTATTTCACAAAGAGCTTGTCAAGGCAAAGGAGGAGGGCAACTATGACGAGGTCTATAATTTTTTGCTCAGCATCCTCAAGGAAGAGTTTTCCGTCATGAATCTGGCCAAGCAATGGACCACCTATTACACGGCCCACGAGGTGATCGATCCCCGGGATACCCGTTCCCGCATTGTTAAAGCGATTGTTTCACTTCAGAACAAAAAGGAAGAATTGCCGGAGAAAAAGCGGGCGATTAAGCCGGCTTAACAACTCGTCTTAAGTTTTAGGTAGGCGCCAGGCTCTCAGCTCTGATCGTCAATAAATGACGCGCATAGCGCAAATGTCGTCCGATAGGACAAATGACAGCCGAAGGCTTAATATCGTCCGCAGGACTAATATCGCGCATAGCGCAAATATCGACAAATTACGCCCGCA
>JASJGV010000288.1:0-2554 GCA_033791325.1 Desulfobacterales bacterium
TTGAGTATTTCGAGGATTTGAATTTAGCGCCCACCGCCGAGATTGGGCCAATCAGTCTTCGCTCTACGAGTTACGCCCGACAAGAAGACTTTTTTGAGATAGCTTCTAAACAATCATGCAGTCAGCCACGAGCTCCCAGAGATATTTAACTTCGAGGTCTTCCATTTCATACTCTTTCTTAATGATATTAAACTGGCCATGACAGCTGTGGCAGGGGACCACTAGCATACCAGCACCGGTAGCCCGGATCTGGTCCATTTTTTTCCCGCCGTACAAAACGCGTTCCTCATTGTATCCATTGACCAGCGCGCCACCGCCGCCGCCACAGCAGATCTGGTTCATTTCGGCCGGATAAAGGTCGATCCAGTTTTCGACGCACTGGCTGAGGATCCAGCGCGGTTCTTCAAAATATCCATGCCCAAACCGCTTTTGGGCTCTTCTCCCGTAATTGCATGGATCATGATAGGTTGCAGGTCCTGTAAAGCGTGTTTTATCCAGCTTGATACGCCCTTCCTTGATGTACCTGATGAGAAGATCGAACACGGTCACAAATTCGTATTTTTTAAATATCTCCGGATGGTATTTTTCGAGACCCGACCGGGTCGCAAGGTAGGCGTGCCCTCATTCGGGCCACAGGAGTGTTTTGACCTCCAATCTGTCCATCTGTTCAACAATACGACTGCTCATGATTTTCATGGCATCATCATCACCGGTAAAATAAGCCCAGTTGGTACCCTCCCAATTTTCAGACGGTACGGTCCAGTCTTCCCCGGCCACATGAAAAATACGCCACCAGTGTTTTAAATCCTCGGTGTGGGTGTTGACCAGTTTGTTGTGTATGGTGGTAAGGATATTGGCACCCTTTTTATCAATGGGGACACTGAAATTCGCATACCCGGTTTCTTCGGCAATCTCTTCGGCCACATCTTCGAGAATAAAAATGTAATCATCTTTGGGCAGCCGCAGGTTGTTGCCGGTTTCAAGGGCCGCTTCCAATCCTTTGTGGACAATTCCGGGAACCTTGTCTCTTTCTCTCAAGGACCGCACTTGCCGGACAGCATCGGCAATATCAATTTCCATCGGGCAGACATTTTCACATTTCCCACACATGGTGCAGATCCAGGGCCAGCGTGACGCAATTAGCGCCTCCTCCATACCCAGTGATAACATGCGAACCAGTTTACGTGGATCAAACCCATCCACACCCGATGCAGGGCATGAGCTGGAACACAGCCCGCAGGTCACACACAAATCCTGGGAATAATTCCAGGATTGGAAGCGTTTGTGATCCAATGCTTCCATTTGAATACTTTCTGATGCTGCCATTATAACTCCCTGTTATTGAATATCTCGACTATACTTTCTTGCCAGGGTGGAATTCTTAATTGATATCGATTTCCACCATTCCATTATTCCTGTGAAACCCGACCAAGAGGTTCAACTCCCGTCTCTTTTAGCCGGCTCGGTCCAAGCGCAAGCAGATTCTTTTCAAACCCATTGACCATTTCTGCAAACTCCGTTCCCATATTAGAAGCAAGGGTTCTGTATGCCAATCTTTCTGCTTCAAAACCAATTTGGGGCAGCATCTCCGATAACTGATCCACTCTCTGGTGCGCATAGATGTTGCCCTGTTCCGAATGGCAGTTTCCTTTATGACATGTCAACACCAGTACACCATCAGCCCCCTTGCTGAAGGCAGAAAATAGATGCTGCTGTGATATGCTTCCGGCACAGGGTACTTCCACGATTTGAAGACCCGATGGCAGGGCATGTCCCATACAGGATGCCAGTTGGCCGGCTCTTGTGGCAGATCGACTGCAGCAAAAAGCGGTGATGGATGGCCTAAACACAACGGCAGGGGTGGTTTCTTTTCGGTCCGGAATTCTTTGGGAAATGGCTTCCCCTTCAGGTGTGTTTATTGTAATGGCAAATCGTGGGCACTCAGCCGCACAGATACCGCAGCCCTCACAGGCCAGGGGGTCAACAGAAACCCTTGGTTCCAGGGATATGGCCCCATATGGACAACAACGAAAACAGGTCAAACATCCCACACAATGTCCGCCAAAATTGATCTCGGCCTTTCCCGTATTCGATTCAGGCGGTTTTTTGTATAAGTTGAGCACAGCCAGCGCTGCGCTGCTCACATCTGCCTGTCGTTGTCCTTGTGTCTGAACAGACCTGGAAAATCCAGCCACAAAAACACCTTTGCGGTTGGTGAATACCGTGGCCCGGTGAACATTATCGGACTGAACAAATCCATCCGGTCCGGTGTCGATTTCAAGTATTTTTGAAAGATCCCGGGAAAAAGCCGATGCTTGAAAGACCTCATCGATGACCATGATTTCTGGATTTAATTTGAATGTTTCACGTATAATTTCATCCACATATGTTATGCAAACACCAGCGTTATTGTCCACCTGAATATCGGGCATGGTTTCTGTAAATTTCATGTAGATGGTACCCGCTTTTTTGGTCTGCCGGTAAAGGGCTTCCAGACCGTTTCCGGCAACCTTGAGATTTCCGGTAAATATGTAAGTCTGGCAATTGAATGCCT
>JASJGV010000289.1:0-3100 GCA_033791325.1 Desulfobacterales bacterium
GAACTCGAGATGAGAAGTATTTCCCGGATTTTTTGGGGGGCAAGCTCCCTGAAAAGTTCAGGTTTGACCTGGGCGTTGAATTCTTTTGGGGTATTGCTCATGGTGTTTATCCCGATGCCGGTTAAATTATTCAGACCACTATAAAAATGCGATGTTCTGCTTTACATCAACAAGAATAATTTTTATTATAATTTAATAATTTAAGCAATACGATAAAACCACTATAGAAATGCGTATATATGATACGTGGTAATACTGGTGAGGGTTAATCAGGACACTGGGCGCGGGATGGAAAATCACCCGATTATATGGTACCGCTGAAGCGTTAGCAGCGTGGTCGCTCATGTTAATTATTTAAAAATAAAGAGAAGCATCAAAATGCACCGGTTAAACCGGTGCATTTTGAACAAAGATCCATTCATATTTGTCCCGTAATATTACAATTCCGGCAAATCATTGCAGATTTGGACCGGCCACTCATCCTCGTCCCAGTGGGGCCCACCGGAAAATAGGGTCCGATCCCGGGCGTGTACCTTGAAGATATAGGTGCAGCATTCCCCACGGGGCAGGAGGAAATCACCAGGTACTGGGTAGCCCACTGATGCACTGCAAACCGGGTCCACCGCCCTTAAATCGAAGACCGAGAGTGTGCCGAATGTGGACATGGGGTGAGGATTGGCAGAATCACACGAAAAACCGGGACAGGCTGTCCCTGGATTTCCAACCTGTGAAGTTCCGTAAAAGCCGGTTCCTCCGGGACCCGGGATAGGTATTTGCAGCCAGGTGCCGCCTTGTTGTTTCACTTTGACCCAATAGTAGTCAAAGTTGTTGTTTGGCCGTGTCGGGGGGGCCATGGGATCGATTAACTCATCATAAGCGATTCCGGATAGGGGCAAGGTCCAGGGGATGCTGCAGTCCGGGGGCGTAGCAAATTTGCTCAGATAGATGACCTCACATTTTGGTACGGCATCAATTCTGATCATGGCGCACACCTGCTTATTATCTATCCAGACACGCTGGGTATCGCAGTATAGATTGCCTACCGTGTCTTCTACAACAAGCCGCAGTGTGACCAATCCGCTTAATTCACACCCAGAGGTGTGCGTCTGCCAGCAGGAGGGTTTGAGACGGGAATCAGGTTCGTGAATCAAACAAGTTCCAGCAGGAAACTCCAAAACACAGTCAGGCACCCATTTACTAGTGAGCACAGATGTGTCCCTGCGCATATTCATCTCACGATACTGCCAGATAGTGTTATAATCAATGTTCCATATGTTGAGCCATCCCGCTGAACTGCAATCTGTTTCAAATCCAGGTTTATAGTCAATTGTATATCGCTTGATTTTTCGGCCTTCACATCCCCCCACAAAAGCGCTTCCCCAGATGCCGAGACATTTTGCAAAGGAAACCTCAAAGGTGCCAGCAGGACGGCTGCACAAAGCAGGAACCGTTTCAACAAGCTGGGCTGCTGGATCGAATTCAGAGCCATTCAGGGCAAAGGCACCGTCAATTCCAAGAATACGGACATCTTGCTTGAATAGGGAGAATTGAGTTTTGCACACACAGGTGGTTCCATGGACTGAATAGACAGTCATCCTGATAAAATAGGGGCCATCATCAAGGGATGTGGTATCCAAGAATGCCAATACGCCGCCAAAAACCGGGCTGGTCCCCTGGGAACCCCCTCCGGGCGGAATGGGTAAATAATGAAAGTTTGTTGTATGCCATATCAGGTTATCTTTTGACCACTCCAGGATATAGTGGTGGAATCCTGCCCCGCCTGCGGTGCCTTTGACTTCCAAACCCAAGGCGGGCAGCAGCGTGTTCACATTTTCAGGCATGCATTCCACCGGATCGGTCAACTCGCAGGTCAGTGGTTTTATACAATTCCGGGTACAATGCCAGAATCCAAGAAGGCAGTGCAGCACATCAATTAAATTGCGGGCTTTGGCCAGACAGCACCCGAAACGAATACCGCACAGGCACCAGCAACGGCAGAACCAGAAAAAAGGAGCCTGTTTATATTCCTCAAAGGTTTTTTTACCCAGAAGTGCAGAGGCTGTTTCCACGGTCAGTGCCCGCTGGAAAACAGCCATGGCATCCTCCTCTCCCTCGAGGCAGTCAATATTTCCTTCCAGAATCTCTTCGGGCAGCTTGTCTATAAATTCTAACGATGCGAGCTGATCGGTCAAAAAAGGCTTGTATGCACCAGCAAAGGCCTTGACCAGTATCGCAAAGTCCTTTTGCTCTTCCAGAGTAGGCGGAGAACTTACAGGTATGTTCAGTACCCTTCGAACACATCTCCAATAATGGTACAGGTAATAGGCAAACCCTCGAAAAGTTCGCTGGCGCCGACAGACCAGCCATCCAAAAATAATGCAGCAGCGAATGTGTAAAAAACACCATCGCCATTGCTCAATGGGTCCGAGCAGCTTTCGGCCTTCTTCGGGAAGCAGCCTTAATGCAACTTTTTCGGTGAAGAATTTCTCGAAAAGTCTATTGGCCAAGATGAATTCATCTTCACAATCCGGCGGATTCTCTTCGGCCTCTTTCTTCAATTTTTCTGGATCGTTGGCCCGTTCCAATTCTCTTTCCAGGATGGGCTGGTAAACCCCAAGCAATTCTTTTAACACAAATTGAAAATCTTGGTTTTTCATTTCTTCGTATTCAGGTAGGTTCGTTTCCTTTTCTTTTTCCATTGCTGTTGTCCTCCCATATGAATCTATTTCATTGAATTCATGGTCCTGCTGTTTTTTTTCCTCCTTTATTCATGGTTTTAGCCCCGATTGAATGTTCCGAAAATTGTCCGAGCCCTATTAATGGCAGTCCTTTCAGTACATCGTACCGGACTTCTGGTGTGAATAAAGACTAAATACCCAAAGAATATTTCACCACAGAGGCGCAAGGAGCGAGAAGAATCAGTGCAACACGATTATTTTGCCGTCAAATTCCAGATGCCAGGTTGCGGATTGCTCCGACGGTTTCAACATACTCTGATCTTTCTGCAATCCTTTCGCCTAATTCCTTGGCAATCTTACCAACCACCTCTTTGAATTTTACACGATCAAGCAGGACCACTTCGTCTTTAAAATGAAGATGG
>JASJGV010000290.1:0-14132 GCA_033791325.1 Desulfobacterales bacterium
GGTCCGTAACCACGCGAACACCATCCACGGTTCAGGCAGGTCTTCTGACTCCCCCGCCCTTCCAGTGGCCTTCCCATCCTGCTTGGCAGGACAGTGGCTTGTAATGACTGAAAGGGTTCCCTGTCACCAGGGAGGGGTTACAGCGGCGGGTCCGTCTCCGATTTTAACGAAGTTCCCTATTAAGCATTTAAAAATAACCAGGATATTTTTAAATAATGGCACCTGAACCTTATGTTGCTGATAGAGAATATTGTGTGGTACGTCAAGCTTTTTTTTCGGGTGTCAAATGAATATTTAAAATAAGCACCGCAGGTGCGTCCTATAATATCGCTCCGCGATATTATTTGGGGACAAATTTTCCGGGTACCAGTGTCACCCGGGGAACATCCCCCAGGGGGTTTTTATCCACAAGAAGCGTACAGCCATAAGATTTCTCCAGATTCTGATATGTCAGGACCTCGCTGGGCGGACCGATTTCAGCGATACATCCTTTGTCGAGCAGCAGCAGCCGGTTACCATACATGGCAGCCAGATTCACGTCATGCGATACCATGACAATGGTGATCTGCTTTTCCGCTTTCAACTTTTCCATCAGGTCCATGATGCGGATCTGGTGAGAAAGATCGAGGGATGCCGTTGGCTCGTCCAGAAGCAGCACACTTGGCTCCTGACAAATAGCCCTGGCGATAAAAGCACGCTGGCATTCACCGCCACTCAACTGGCTCATTTTTCGATCAGCCAGATGCGTCATACCTGTAAAGGTGATGGCCTGTCGCATTTTTTCGATATCGTCCCTGTTTTCCAGACCCAGCATTCCCTGGTAGGGTGATCGCCCCATCAATACAACCTCTTTTACAGTAAATGGAAAATCAATGGGAACCGACTGGGGTACAAAAGCGATTTTTCTTGCCAGGGTCCTTCGGCTATAGGAATGAATCGGGTTGTCAAGAATTTTTACCATGCCGGCACCCGGCTGCGCGATGCCTGCAATCAGTTTCATCAGGGTGGTTTTTCCGGAACCATTTGGACCGATGATAATAAAAAAATCACCCGGGCTTACAGAAAACGTGATGTCCTGCAGTACGGGCGATCTTGCGTAGGCATACTGGATGTTTTCCAGGGCGATGGCGTGTTTCATCGTCCGCTCCGCTTGAGAAGATAGACAAACAGCGGTGCACCGATCAATGCGGTTATCACCCCCGCCGGCATTTCCCCATGCTGAGGAAGCGCTCTTGCCAGTAGATCACAGGCGACCATGTAGGCACCACCTCCCAGAACACAGGCAGGTAACAGAATGCGATGATCAGACCCCAGCATCAAACGAAAGAGATGGGGAATGACGAGCCCGACAAATCCGATGAGCCCGCACTGACTGACGCAGGCGCTCACCATCAACGACGTCGTTATCAACAGAATGACGGTGGCACGTTTGATGTTCACCCCCATGCTCAGGGCCATCTCTTTTCCCATCAGCATGAGATTCATGGTGTTTGAAAACCAGAATATAATCGCAAAACAGGGGATCAAAGCAATGGCCAGTATACCGGTATGCTGCAGGTTCCCCAGAGAAAGATCCCCCATTAGCCAGAAGATGATGTTGTGAAGACGGGTGTCATGTGTCATGGAAACCAGAAACATGATCACGGCCGAACAAAAAGCGTTCACCATCACGCCGGACAAAAGCAGGGCGTTCTTTTGCAGAATCGACTGCCCTGCGGAAATACCGATAATCAACAACAGGGTGGCCAGGCTGCCGGCAAACGATGTCAGGGTGATTCCAGGAAACTGGGAAAGCCCCAGCAATATACCCAAAATGGCACCAATGGCTGACCCCCCGGATATTCCGAGAATATAGGGCTCGGCCAGAGGGTTCCGCAAAAGCGCCTGAAAGACCAGTCCCCCAAGCGAGAGCGCCGCCCCCACCAGTGCAGCCAGCAATACCCTCGGCAAACGTAGTTTCCATATGATCGTGAGGAGCATGGGATCAGCATGGTCCGGATCCGTAACAATCTGCCACAGGGATGTGACGCCACTCCCGGAAGACCCGATGGAAATGCCAACCAGCATTACCACGACCAAAACCATCAGCAGTGAAATAGAAACCGTTGATATGCGCTTTACAATATGGGGGTGGTCTCCATTCATGAAGATTCCTCGAACAATTCCGGATGAATCAATCGCACCAGGATTTCCAGGGCATCTACGAGTCTGGGTGAAGGTCGATCGAAAAGACTTGAATCCTCAAAATAAATTCGATCATTCTTTACCGCCGGCAAATCTGCCCATTGGTGCCAATCCTGCTTGATCCTCTCATATACGCCCTTGCGTACCATGGACGTGACAATGATAATATCAGGCGACATCCCCAGCACCTGCTCCTTACTGAATCTGGGATACGGGATGTCCCCCTCTGCCAGGTTCCGAGCCCCGGACTGTACAATCAACTCATGGATAAAGGTATGGGTCCCCACGGACACAATGGGTGACAGACCAATTTGAAAAAACAGCCCCGGTCGGTGATCGGTTTTTGCCACCAGGTTTTCCACAGCCTGGATCCGAAGACGCATGCCCTGCACAAGCTGCTCTGCCTCTTTGTCGGCCTGTAAAAGACTGCCGATTCTGGACACGGCATCCATGACACTTTCAAGATCTCTCGGGTCCACCGCATACACCGGTATGCCCAGGGATTCTATACGCGACACAGCTGAAAGGGGGTTTCCATCCTTGATGGCTATACACAAATCCGGTGCCAGGGATACGATGCGTTCCAAATCGAGGTGGACATAAGAACCGACTTTGGGAAGCATGCCGGCCTCTGCCGGGTAATCACTGTAAGTCGTGGCACCCACCAGGCGATGCGCCTGCCCCAATGCATAGACGATCTCCGTAATATTCGGTGCCAGGGACACCACTCTCATGGGGTCCTCGGGAATGGTCATCCGTCGTCCCAGTAAATCCGTAACATCGGCATCTTGAGCCCAGGCCGGCAAAGAAAAATGAGCCCCCTGAATCAGCAGAAAAAGGATCAATAGAGATCGAATATTCATCTATTCCACTTTGGTTGAGAAATTTTGAAGTTATCACAAAATTGAATTTTGGTTCCCCGCAAAAAGCGCGGGATCTTCGTCAAATCAAGGCGGCTGTACATTTCAGCCCGGCAGGAATACTGAAGTATTTTGAGGGGTTGAAACGTGATGCCAACACAGAGATTGGGCCAAAAGACATTTTTGTGATGACTTCTGACGATTTGTGTCAGCTATTAATATAAAAAGTACCATTAAGCAAACCAGAATAAATCCGTTTCACGAATTTATAGTCTTGAATATTTATCGGATGCCCCTTAATGTAATAAAATGAATCATCTGACACACCCAAAACCGGAACTGCTGGCGCCTGCCGGTAATTTAGAAAAACTTGAAATCGCCATTCATTTTGGTGCGGATGCGGTCTATCTGGCCGGAAAAGATTTCAGTCTGCGAAATTTTTCCGGCAATTTCACCATGGATGAGATGCAGCAAGCAATTACCTTTGCCCATGAAAACAAGGTCAAAGTGTATGTGGCATGCAACATCTTCCCCCGTAACGACGATCAGGAGGCTATTGCTGAATTTCTGACATCGATAGGAAATATGAATCCGGATGCCATCATCATTTCAGACCCCGGCATCCTTGCCATGGCCAGGGAACGAATATCGCAGATCCCCATACACCTCAGCACCCAGGCCAACACCACCAATTTCAATGCCGCCCGGTTCTGGGAATCGCAGGGCGTCAAAAGAGTGAATGTGGCAAGAGAATTAACGCTTCCGGAGATTGAAACCATCGCAGAACGCACCACCCTTGAAGTTGAAGCCTTTGTGCACGGCGCCATGTGCATGGCCTATTCCGGGCGTTGCCTTCTGAGCAGTTTTATGGCCCAGCGTGACAGCAACCGTGGTATGTGCTGCCATCCCTGCCGATTCCAATACGACGTCGTGGAGGCCAAAAGACCGGGCCAGTATTATGAACTGTCTGAAGATAGCCGTGGAACCTATATCTTCAATTCCAGGGACCTCTGCATGATCGAACACATCCCTGAAATGATTGCCTCCGGTATTTCATCTTTGAAAATAGAGGGCCGCATGAAAGGTATCAACTATCTGGCCTCCGTGGTCAAGATCTACCGCGAAGCCATCGATGCCTATGCCCTGGATGCGGCAGCCTATCACGTACAACCGGAATGGGTCGCAGAACTCGCCAAGGTCAGTCACCGGGAATACTGCACAGGGTTCTACCTGGGTGACCCGGAGCAGGTGTCCGCGAATATCCATGGCCGGATCATCGCCGGGCTGCTGTTTCTGGCCAAAGTATTAAAAACAAACGGGAACGGACAGATGGTGGTTGAAGTACGCAACCAGCTGCGCAGGAACGACAAAATCGAAATTATCTCCGCCAGAGGCCCTGTTCGAACAGACAAGATCCTGAATATTGTGAATGAAGATCTCCAGGAAGTGGATGTCGTCAACCCCGGCAGCCAGGTCGAAATCACTCTCGGAAGCAATGCTTCCCCCAACGACATCATCAGAAAGGTGCCACAATGAAAGGATACCTCCAGGTCTATACAGGTAATGGTAAAGGCAAAACAACGGCCGCACTGGGGCTTTCCCTGCGTGCTGCAGGGGCTGGCATGAAAGTCTACATTGCCCAGTTTCTCAAACAGGGGGACTATAGCGAAATCAAAGCCCTGGAACGATTTTCAGATGCCATTGTTCTGGAGCAATTCGGTCTGGGACAATTTGTCAAAGGTAAACCCACCCAGACAGAAATCAATACTGCCCGAAACGGTCTTGAAAAAGCACGGCAACAGCTT
Source organism: Desulfobacterales bacterium (assembly GCA_033791325.1). GTDB lineage: Bacteria > Desulfobacterota > Desulfobacteria > Desulfobacterales > B30-G6 > B30-G6. The sequence continues at coordinate 4,850 of JASJGV010000290.1, forward strand.
TCATCAGGGGACTATGACGTGGTTATCCTGGAAGAAGCCAATATCGCGGTGGCTGTCGGTCTTTTTTCCGTCAAAGATCTCATGGATGTTATTCAGCAGAAACCCGATCACGTGGAACTGGTAATCACAGGAAGAAATGCCGCACCCGAAGTGATCGAAAAAGCAGACCTCGTGACGGAAATGAAAGCCGTTAAGCATTATTACGACCAGGGTGTTCAGGCAAGAATCGGAATAGAAAAATAAAATTGTTTTACGAATAAATTCGTAAAACAATTTTATAAAACGCGATGTTGTCGCTTTTATGAGCGTGACATACCTTCAGGTGATTATATACGATAGAAGTGATTGCAGGCCATTCAATTGGGTTCAAGATAAAGGCGGAGCGAGCTTTTCAACCCGGAGGAATACTTTGGTATTTCGAGGATTGAAAACTCGCACCAACGCAGATATTGGACTCAAGGGGATGGCATGCAATCACTTCTAGAAGCTGATGGTAAGTGCTCCATAAGGCCCGGCCGTGGTAAAATTGGATTCCAGGTCATCCACATCCACATTGACGGCAAAGCTACGGTAGCCGGCATGGATACCCACAAACGGAAACGGGGTGTAGGAGATATCCCCAAAATATTCCACCACACTATTACCACTGTAACCGATACCGGTCACCTGGAATCGTGCTTCGATGATGTCTGCCAGAATGCCAACATGAATGTTGGCACCCACCATGGGGATCGGACCGGCAATATCAACCTCTTCACTTTCACCGCCCCCCTCCACTTTGGCAGAGGTAATATCCATGTACTTCACTTTTCCCACGAGACCCAGGGAAGCGCCGGCCAGGAAATTTTCAAGATCGATGGCATCCCATTGGTAGGCAAAGTCCATGACTGTGTATTCGAGTTCGCTGTCCACCTTGATACCCGTTGGGAAGGTAGTGTCACCAAACTCAATCTCATCCTTCAGCTTTTCACTGCCACTATAGTCGACCTTGTAATAGGTAAACAAAAGGTGATGGTTTCCAAAACCGGCAAATATGTCAATCATGGGGTATGATTCCGCATCCATCCCGAGATCATCTTCAAGATCGAGATTTGATCCGGATTCGTAATTGATATCACCATCCAGGCCTGGCATCCAGTAGTATCCCCGGATACCCAACTCAACTGCAGCCGCTGGTGCCGCCACAAACACTATACATAGGGTCACAACCAGTAGTATCCATTTCTGAAACATATCGATTCCTCCTTTATCGCACTGCCGTCAAGTTTAACAAAGGCGGTGGCTTAAATTTAGAGTCCATTAATCGTAACAGAGAGACCGCTGGATGTCAAAATAAAATTTGTTTCACAACTTTGTGATGCTATATTGTTGAACAGAGTAACGTTCCGAAACTGTTTCGGCAAATAACGTCAAACAACCGCTCGAACTTACAAATAAGCGAATACAAGGACCACCAACGCAAAAAATTTTAAGATAAAGTGGTTTCTAGGCGAAACCAAGCATTTTCCCGCCCTGATACACCACAAAAGACATGATCCAGGCCACCGATGTGGTGTAAACGATGCTGAAGAGCATCCACCGTATGGAGCGGGTTTCTCGCCGAATCGCGGCAACCGTTGCAAGACACGGCATATAGAGGAGTACGAAGATCATCATCGCAAAGGCCGACAGGGGTGTAAAATTGGATGCCAAAAGGGCTTTTTTGAGGGCATCCGGCTCCGAGGCATCGTTTGCGGCATACAGAACCCCAAGGGTACTGACCACGATCTCCTTGGCCACAAACCCGGTCAGAAGCGCCACGCCGCCTTTCCATTCGATACCGAGGGGCTGAAAAAAAGGTGCGATGGTCGTACCGATACGACCCATAAAAGAGTTTTCCGCTTTTTCAGCAGCCTGAGCCATTTTCAACCGCTGGATCTCCCGGTCTTTTTTCCCTTGGATTTTTTCCGCCAGTTCTGTGCCTGGATTCGGCTGAAAGGCCTGATATGCCTGCTCAATTCTTTCGATTTCTGCATCATAGTCCATGGTGAAGGACACCTGCCGCGGAAATGCTGTCAGGCACCAGACCACTACCGATCCTATCAGGATAATCCCTCCCATTTTTTTTAAAAATAGCTTACTGCGATCCCACATATGAATCATGAGGCTTTTGAACATGGGTACCCGGTAAGGCGGAAGTTCCATAACAAACGGCGCATCAGCACCCTTGAGCAACACAGAGCGAAACAGCCTGCCCGTGACGATGGAGAGGACAATCCCCAAAAGGTATATGAGAAAAATGACGGTCCCGGCGCGTGGACCAAAAAACGCACCCGCCAGAACAATATAGACCGGCAGTTTTGCAGAACAGGACATAAAGGGTGTGATCAGGATGGTCAGGATACGGTCTTTTTCACTTTCCAGTGTTCTGGCAGCCATGATCGCCGGAACATTACAACCGAACCCCATCAGCATGGGAATAAAGGATTTGCCGTGCAGGCCAATCAGATGCATGATCTTATCCATCAGAAAAGCAGCCCTGGACATGTATCCGGTGTCCTCAAAAAGGGAGATGCAGAAAAAAAGAATCAGAATGTTGGGTAAGAATACGATGACACTGCCCACACCGGCAATCACCCCTTCTAAAAGCAGCTCCTTAATCAGGGAATCAGGCAGGATGCTGTCCATAATCCCGGAAAACACTCCGATACCAGCCTCTAGCCACTGCATGGGATAAGCCCCGAGAGTAAAGGTGGACTGGAACATGATCCAGATAAACAAAATAAAGATAGGGAATCCCACAAACCTGTTGGTCAGAACCAGGTCAATATTTCGGGAAATATCCACACGCTGTTGAACTGCTGTGGTATGTACCTCCTTGACGATCCCGGCAATAAAGCCATAACGTTCGTCCGTTGTCAGGATTTCCGGATCTTCATCGAAGAGACCCATGAGGGTTTCCCGATGCAACTGGACCGCTTCAAATATCCGGTCACCTTTTTCACCGGTAAGCTCCTGGACTCGTTTTTTGACGATGGTGTCATCTTCGATTAATTTGATGGACGCCCACCGTGTATTGTAGGGAAGTGTCGACCCAAGGTCGGCAACAAGAACCGCTTCCACCTCCTTGATCGCTTTTTCGATGTCTGCCCGATAGCGAACTTTTCTTTTCTGGGTGGACAGACCGTCTGATTCGGCCAGTTCGATGGCGGCCTTAAGCAGATCGTCGATGCCATCATTTTTATTGCCCACTGTGAAAAGAACCGGCACATCCAGAAGTTCGGACAATTTTGTTGCATCTATTTTGATGCCTCGCGACCTTGAAACATCCGCCATGTTGAGGCAAAATACTACCTTGCAGTCCAACTCTCGAATCTGTGTTGCAAGGTAAAGACTCCTTTCCAGATTTGAAGAGTCGATAATAACCACAACAACATCCGGAGATTCTTCGAGAATAAAATCCCTGGCAATAATTTCTTCAATGGAAAACGGAGTGAGGCTGTATGTGCCCGGAAGATCGACGATTCTGAGTTCATACCCATGCTTCCGGATGGTCCCTTCTTTTTTCTCTACCGTTACACCCGGCCAGTTTCCAACTTTTTGTCGGGTTCCCGTAATATGGTTGAAAATTGAAGTTTTCCCGGCGTTGGGATTTCCGGATAGAGCGATGGTAAGTGATTTTTCGGGCGTGGTTGGCATCTAAGTTTAGTATCTCACTATAACACACTAACAATATAACAGCTTAGCTGTTTCATCCTTTGTATGAATTTAGAAAACAGAAGGCAGAAGACAGAATAATTCAGAGGTCGCTTCGCTCCGGCATTCTTATCTTTTGTCTAAACTGAAGACGATTACTTCATTCTGGATTCTGTATTCTGACTCCTGAACCGCAACAGCGAGCGCATTCCCCGTAGCTTGCTGCGAGGTTCTTCAATTCTTTCGCGGAATGATTCCATTATTCCAACGGGCGCGAAATCTTCGGGTTCATTCAACAGATGACCCCGTTTTTTCCACCATAATCTGAGACGCCTCCTTGACTCTCAGGGATAAATGGTACCCTTTCACGATCACTTCTATGGGGTCTTTCAAAGGGGCGTATTTTTCCACATATACCTCTGAATTCTTGAGGAGACCCATTTCAAGAATTCTTCGTCGAAGGGCGCCGCTGCCCCCGATCCGGCTTATTTTCCCGGATTCCCCTTCTTTCATATCACTGAGCATCATGGACAAACCTCTTTTATACCACTTGTCATAATAATGTTCCGAAAATAGAATCGCGGCATAAGGGTTTGTAACAGAAAAACGGTCCTCAATCGGAACGTGTTTCTGACAACCCCTATAGATTCGATCTTAAAATGTCTCTATGGTCAAACCTGCCTGTCTCCATTTCACGGAGATTTAAAAACAAAAATAATGCCCCGGTGGATTGATGTCAATATTCAGAGGACACAAGTTATCAAAATAAAATCGTTTCACGATTTTATTGAACCCGACACCTGTTTGATGCTATGTGACGGGTGTGCTGAACTTAAAGCGGATGCCCCCCCTCATTTTGATCCTGTTTCTGATCTTCCAGACGATTGTCAGGGCTGACGAAATATTTGCAGCCGGTCGTGATTCGCCAAAAATTGTTATCATAGAATTCCACGGACTGAAAAAAAATATTATTCAGGACAACCTGGCATCCTTACCTCACTTCAGGGACGTCATCCAGGGCACCGGAGGCGAACAGAACTGCATCCATCTCTCCAACGTTTTTACCACCATACCCGCCGCATCCGTACCCGCCTGTACGTCCATGTATACAGGTCTGCACCCTCAGAATACCGGTGTAGTATCCACCATATGGTTCGACCGCAGGTCCATGAAAGTACGCAGCATGATTTCCTATGGTCAACAGCGCATCAATCACATCCTGGCTAAAAATAACGTGAAAACCCTAATCGAACATCTAGGCATTGCCGGAAAGAGATCCCTGAGCACCATGCTGATGATCGACAAAGGGGCGGACTGGTCCATCAAGACAGGCATGTTTTTCTGGGGCAATGCATCTGCTGTCGCCATTTTAAAAAACAGAAACTGGTTCCCGGATCCCTGGTATATGGATCACAAAACCATCAGCGGTGTCCTGACAGGACATCTGTTTGCCTACAATAAATCTCTTTCGGGGCTATTGAATGAAAAGGGCATCATTCCAGATGTCACCGTCATCCAGCTTCTGGGGACAGATATTATGTCACATTTCCCCGACACATCACTGAGTGACCAAAATGCTTCCATCGATGAAATCCAGGGTCGGTATGCGCAAGAGGTTCTGGATCCACAGATGGGCCGTTTGATCCACTTTTTCAAAGCAAACAAGATCTATGAAAACATGATCTTTTTCCTGGTTTCCCAGCAGGGGTCCATCAAAATTGAAAAACATATCCAGGACACCGTCGTTGCAGAGTGTTTGAAACCGGAGTTTAAGCTGCCGGGACCCTCCAATAGCCCCCATCATTCAGAGGCTGTTGTCATGCCGGGCGCCTGCACCAAGGAAATTTATCTCAAGAACCGCCACACCGGGGACTGGCTTCACCCTCCAGGGCTGCTCACTGATGTAAAGCCTGCCATCGATCTTTTGATGGATGATGACACTATTCAAGACTGTGTCAACGCCATGGTCATCCGACAATATCCCGGAGAAAGAAATGAGGGGGTTGTCGAAAATGATGTCTGGTGGGGATTTGACCGGGAAGTCTACCAAAATGGGTCCAGGTCGGATAACTCTTTTTTAAGAGCACTCCTGCCACTGAAAGCGGGATTGCATCAGTTCGAACTCAAAGACTATATTTCGGATGGTCTGACCCGTCAGTATACACGGGAAACAGCGCCTGATATCAAACTCATCAATAAAAAGGGATATTATTTTGAGGTAGACTTCACAAAATACGGCCATCATGGAAGCTATTATCCGGAAGACACGGTTCTGTCGTTTTGGATTGCAGGACCCGGTTTAAAGAAGATTATTCCCGAACGTCATACCATTGCATCCGCCACATCCACTCTGGACTTGATCCCCATGGTTGCCCATCTTCTGGGTGTGCCACAGCCAGTGGGCATCGATGGCAGGAATCCACTGGCCGGGTTGAAACCCCAGTATATAAGCCATTAATCGTGTCAATGTCTGGAGGCGGGGATACCTGGATGCTGCCAACAGTTCACAGTCTGAAGCATTAAGGCATAAGCTGTAAGCAGCTTAATGCTTATAGCTTACAGCTTATTTGATAATGTTGAGAGCCGCTTTGATCTTTTCGTCAATACCCTGGGCAATGTCGCCGATTTCATCAATCAAGACGCCAACTTGCGACAGCTCGTTTGCCTTGGCCCGTTCCGCCCATTCCCGGTAAGTATGGGCATGCTCCTGGTTATGTTTCAGCCAATGTTCGAGTAGCTTGATCAATTTCTCCTCAAATGTTAAATCACTCGTCACATCGTGATGATGGTCATGATGGTCATGATGGTGTGTCATGGCAGTTCCTTTTTTCAGATTTATTAAAGATATTAGTTTAATTTGGCCCGCTTCACTCTGACAGGCAGCGGGGAATGATCAAAGTTAATAGCAAGGAAACCATAAGTCAAGCGACCTTCAATGAAAGCCAATAGAAAATACATTACACTGCTTCTGCTGGTGGTTTTCGGCACGAGCTGCGGTGTGCTGGCCGGAGCCTTTTTTGGGTTGACCCACGACCTCCCCCAAATCCAGGAATTGAAATCCTATGTTCCCTCTGCCGTTACGCGCATACATTCCGCTGATGGTGTAATCCTGTCTGAGCTATTTATGGAGAAAAGAAGGCCGGTTTCATTGGCGGCTATCCCCCATTTTCTGAAAGCAGGTCTCGTTGCTACGGAGGATAGAAACTTCTACCATCACAGCGGGATCGATCTTAAAGGCATCTTACGGGCGGTTATCAGGGACATTCAAGCACGTGAATTCGTCGAAGGTGCCAGCACCATTACGCAACAACTTGCCAAAACCCTTTTTTTGACCTCCAGCAAAACACTCCCCAGAAAAATCAAGGAAGCGATACTGGCATTCCAGATTGAACGCAGATACACAAAAAACGAAATATTGGCGCTTTATCTCAATCAGATTTATCTTGGCAGCGGTGCCTATGGTGTTGAGTCAGCAGCCAGAATTTTTTTCGGAAAATCAGTAAAACAACTCAATCTGCCGGAATGTGCCCTGATTGCGGCCATGCCGAAAGCGCCCTCCCGTTTTTCCCCCCTGGTGAATCGGGAACTGGCAGAACGACGGAGAAATATTGTTTTAAAACAAATGTTCACCACCGGAATTATCCAGAAAAACGAATATCAATCTGCGCTGAAAACGCCCGTGGAATCGGCCGGCACCAAGAAGACAGTCTCGACGTCGCCCTACTTCGTCGAACATGCCAAGAGAGAACTCGAAAAAGCACTGGGACCCTCCCAGCTCTACAAAGGTGGTCTAAACATTTACGTGACGCTCTCGCATGAAATGCAGTCGGCCGCTGAAAATGCCGTCCAGAAAGGCCTGGTTGAATTAGAATCCCGCCTGAAGCGCCACAATGTGCCCGTAGTCTCGCTTCAGGCCGCCTTAATTGCCCTTCAGGTAGATTCCGGTGCAATTCTCGCCATGGTTGGTGGAAAAAATTACCTTGAGAATTCATACAATCGGGCCACCATGGCGAAAAGGCAGCCGGGGTCGGCCTTCAAACCGATCATCTATGCCCTCGCCGTGGAAAATGGGTTTTCGCAGAGCCGGATGATACTCGATGCGCCGGTTTCTTTCAAAAACAATCCCTCTCAGAACGCCTGGCAGCCCCAAAATTTTTCCAGGACCTATTCCGGTGAGATAACCTTTCGGGAAGCCCTTGCCAGGTCCAAGAACATTCCAGCCGTACGTCTGACCCAGATGCTTGGTCCGTCAGCGGTTGTTCAGTTTGCACATGCCATGGGGATTTCCTCTGTGTTGTCCCCGGAGTTGTCCCTGGCCCTGGGCACATCGGAAGTGTCCCTTCTGGAGCTCACCAGCGCCTACTCGGTATTTCCGAACAAGGGCAGTGCTGTAAAACCTTTCAGTGTCATAGCTGTTGATGATTCAAGGGGGCGAACCATCTGGCATCCCAGACCCGAGAAACGGGTTGTCATGTCTGAGGGTGGTGCAGCCATTCTCACGGATATGCTCGTTGCGGTGGTTCAGGAAGGAACCGGTCGAAAAGCACAAACACTTCAGAGGCCCGTTGCCGGAAAAACCGGAACCACAGACGATTTCAAGGATGCACTTTTTATCGGCTTTTCACCGGAAATCACGGTAGGCGTATGGGTGGGTCAGGATGGATCCGAATCTTTGGGGAAAGGGGAAACCGGCGCAAGAGCAGCCCTTCCTATCTGGACAACATTCATGTCGGCAGTGCTGAAAGACCGGCCGTATCGCCACTTCGGTATTCCAGACAGCGTTACCCAGGTCCGCATGGATCCGCTTAGCGGTGAGTTAACTACCGATGACACACCCGGTACTGTTACGATTCTGGTGAAGAAGCAATAACAGAGCGGTTTTAGGTATTAGGTATTACGTTTTAGGTGGTTACAAGCTGTTGGTTATAAACGGTAAGCCTGCTTAGTGCATATGCGTATCGTTTACAGCTCAGAACCTGTTCGAAAAATTGGATATTTGTTCAAGATCAAGGCGCATTTTTGTTTCAACACGCGGGGATACTGCAGTATTTTGAGGACTTGAAACACAATTCCAACACGGATTGGGCCATAAAGCTTTTTGGAGATGGCTCATAGCTAAGTTGAGTGATTGTCTAGGTTGCCGTAGCTACAAGGAAGATGCTGTTCCGCTATAGTGAACTATGCGGTATGGCATCTGACGCCGTAGATGCGGTAAGATCGGCAATCCCTTATCTTAGATTCTAATAATTCCAGCCAAGTAATCCCATCGCCAACACATTGGCAACAATCGCTATGCCATACAGGGAACTGATGGTAATCACCTTGCTCCTGTTGGTTTTCAAACCGATAACGATCAGTGCCGCCACATAAAAATGAAAATAGCCAAAGAAAAAGATAAGCCAGACACCTTTGAAGGATCGGTGCCACCAGGGATATTCCCAGATCAGATGACCACCGGCATTCAACAAGCATTCAACGAATACGCAAAAAACCGAATATCCGATGGCCCAGAACCAGCGATTCGGTATGTCCAGGATTTTGTCCTCTTTCTTATCCAGGAGGGTATTCTTGAACCGAAATAGCGAGCGCATTCCCCGTAGCTTGCTGC